>JACMLI010000333.1 GCA_014379705.1 Gemmatimonadaceae bacterium | reverse complement strand
CCGAAAGTGTACTGCTCGCCGTCACCGCCGCTGCACTCGGCGTTTGGGTTTTATGGATCCTGCTGCGCGTCTTCGGGTCACGCATCCCGGACCTGCAGGTGGCACTGCACTGGCCGGTGCTCGGCTTCGCCTTCGGCTTTGCCATCCTGGTCGGTGTGGTATTCGGGATCTCGCCCTCGCTGCACGCCACGCGCATCGGCGTGTCCGACGTGCTCAAGGATTCGGGGACGGCCCTGTCCACGCGTTCGCGCCTGCAGTCGGGGCTCGTCGTGGCGCAGATCGCCCTCGCGCAGCCGCTGTTGCTCATGCTTGGCACGCTCATCATGGACATGCGCTCGGAGCTCGCGCGGCGACCGGCGCCGTTGTCGGGCGATCGCATCGTCGAGCTCCGCTTCAGGGGCAGTCCACGCGGGGGGGAGGCGTCACGCGAGGACGCGTTGCGCCAGCTCGCGGAACGCCTCGGGTCGCTCCCCGGTGTGGTGGGGGCGGTTCCGCAGCAGGACTTCGCCATGAACGCCGATGTCGCCGTCCACCCATCGGACCGATTGGGCGATCGCGGCCAGCAAGAGCGGCTCCGGATCCGCCTCCAGCCGGCCCCGAGTGGATACTTCGAGCTGCTGGAGATCCCGCTCGTTCGTGGTCGCGGCTTTACGCAGGCCGACGAACGGGATGCGAGCTCCCTCGTGATCGGCCGCGAGTTTGCGCGGGAGCTGTGGGGATCGGCGGACCCTATCGGTCGGCGCTTCGTGCCGGTGGACAGCCGTGGTGGCAGAGGGCTCGTCGTCGTTGGCGTGGTGGATGACCAGCTGGCGGGGCTCGGCACCCGAGAGCGACGTGTCTTCGCTCCGATGGTTCGGACGACGACACAACTCCTCGTGCGCACGGAAGGTCCTGCCGATGCCCTGACAGCAACGCTTCGCGCATTTGTCGCTTCCACGGCGCCGGGCGTGAGCCTGACGAGTGTGCGAACGGTCGCCGCGGTGGCAGCGAGTGAGCGCTCGACACTCTCTCGAGTCGTCGCGGGCGCCAGCACGACTGGACTGATTGCGCTCTTGATCGGCGCGATCGGGCTTTACGCGGTCGTCGCCTTCGCGGTGGGCCAGCGAACCCGCGAGATCGGAATTCGCACGGCGCTGGGGGCGGACCGCGGCCAGGTCGTGCGGATGTTCGTGCTGCGCGGTTTGAGGCTCGCCGCCCTTGGCCTCGGCATTGGGCTTGGCCTGAGCATCGTGGCGCTTCGGGTGGGGGCTGCGGTGCGCGGCGAGACGCTTCCTCCCGGCACGTCGCTCCTCGGCGCCGTCATCATGTGCCTCGTCATCGGCGTGGCACTCGTGGCGACGTGGCTCCCGGCCAGGCGCGCAGCGGCCGTGGACCCATTGAGTTCACTGCGGACGGAGTAGCCCCGTCGCCGGCCGTGAGCGGCGGCCGAGGACCTGTAAGAAATGGCCGGGGCGCAAATCCCCCCCGGCGAGGTGCGAATCGGCCCCCCCTGGGGGGGCCTCCACCCGGAAACGCGGGCGAATTCGATGGCACCGCTTGCCACGCAGAATGCCCGTGCGGAATATTTACTCATTCATGAATGAATCATGACCGGCAGGCAGTTTTGCTGGGCTCGGACTCTGTCATTTCTGGGGAACCCGCGTGGACCTGCGACTTCGCCGCAGCCTGTTACATCCAGTCCTGGCGCTCCTTGGTATTCCGCTGGGTGCGGACGCCTTGGCAGCGCAGGATTCGACGCGTGCGGATTCCGCGTCGCGGCTGCGGCAGGTTCGCGTCACCGAGTCCCGCTCGGTGGGAGTGGTGGGTGGGGCAAGCGCAATTGTCATCCGACCCGAGCAACTGCGGTCTTCGCCCGCTCCGCTGCTCGATCAGGCGCTTCGCGAAACGCCGTTTGTGCTCGTGCGGCAGAACTCGCGAGGCGAAATGGAGGTTTCGGTACGCGGGTCCGACTCCCGCCAGGCGGCCGTCCTCCTCGACGGCGTGCCGATCACGCTCGGGTGGGATCATCGAACGGACCCGTCGCTCATTCCGATCACGGGTTCGCAGCGCCTTGTCATCATTCGCGGACTGGGCTCCCTCCTCACCGGGCCAAACACGCTCGGTGGGACGATCGAGGTCACGCACGACGCGCGGGCGGATGCGCCGGGAACGGGGCGAGCCTGGGCCGGCGTGGGCCTCGATGAATTCGGCTCATACGTCCTGACGTTCGGCGGTGGGCGGAATGTCGCCGTCGGTGGTGGTGCGTTTTCGTTCCGCGGGGGTGTGGCACGCCGGGATCGCGATGGGGTTGCCCTTCCCGATGGAGCCGTCGACCCGACGTCGGCAGGTGGGTTGCGGACCAACACCGACTTGCAGGAGACCGATGGCTTTGCCTCGCTCCGCTGGAGCGCGGCGAATGGAGGTGGCATTGGCCTGAACGTGGCCGCCTTCGACGCCGAGCGCGGGGTGCCCCCTGAGGAACACCTCACCACCCCGCGCCTGTGGCGCTATCCCTACCACACGCGGGGCATCGGCACGTTGTCGGCGAGCACGGGGGCCTTCACCACAGCACTCGGCACCGGCTCGTTCGAGGTGGGCGTTGGGCTCAACAGCGGCCGGCTCAAGATCGAGACGTTCAACAACCGCGACTACCAGACGGTGACCGGCGAGGAGTTCGGGAACGAGAAGACGTGGACGGGTCGCGCCCTGCTTTCCCATTCCCTCGTCGGTGGCTCGACCCTGCGCGCGTCGTTCACCAACGCGGATGTCCGCTACACCGAGACGCTCTCACCGGCGGCGGGCGTCGACTATCGGCAGAAGCTCTGGAGCGCGGGAGGGGAGATCGAGACGCCCCTCGGATCGAGGACGAGCGTCGTGGGAGGCGTCGTCTTCGACAAGTCGACCACGCCGGAGACCGGGGGGCGCACGCCAGCGCAGCAGCCATTCGACAATGTGGGTTGGCGCGCGGGCATCACGCACGACGTGAGCGGCGCGGTACGACTGCACGCGAACGCCAGCGAGCGCTCGCGATTCCCCGCGTTGCGTGAGCTGTACTCCGGTGCGCTGAATCGCTTCCGTCCGAATCCCGACCTCAAGCCGGAAAGGCTGCTCGGCCTCGAGGGGGGTGTGACGGTGAATCGTTCCCTCGGCGGGATCCCGGAGGCGACGTTCCAGGTGACGGGCTTCCGGCACCGCCTCGAGGACGCCGTTATTCGCATCACGCTGTCGAACCCCACGCGCTTCATGCGCGTGAACCGTGACCGCATCGAGAGCACGGGCGCGGAGTTCCTGGCCGGCTTCGTGTTCGGCGACGACCGCGAACGTTCGGTGTTGCTGAATGGTGACCTGACGCTGCAGTCGATCAAGGTATTCGACCAGACCGCCAACGACCTGCAGCGCCACGCGGAGAACAACCCGGAGACGCGGGGGACGGTGGAACTCGGGCTTCCGTTGCCGGCGAAGATCCGCGCGTACGGCACGGCGCGTTACACGGGCACGCAGTATTGCCTCAACGCCGACACGTCGAGGGAAATGGAACTCGGGGGCCAGACGCGGAGCGACGTGGGCATCGAGCGCACGTTCGCGCTGGCGAGTCAGGGGTTGTTCCGGGCTGTGCGTGCGCTGGTGGCATTCGACAACCTCAGCAATGCGACGGTGTACGACCAGTGCGGACTGCCGCAGCCTGGCCGGACGCTGCGGGTGATGTTCACGCTGCGCTGATCGAGCCGACGCCTTGCCGGACCGACGCCCGGCGGGGCGGCGCGGCGTCGTCCTACCGCATCACCGGCATGGTGAACTCGCTCCCGGCTCGAATGCCGGTGGGCCAGCGCGACGTCACGGTTTTGAGCTTTGTCCAGAACCGCACGCCCTCCATCCCGTGCTGGTTCATGTCGCCGAACGCGCTCTGCTTCCAGCCACCGAACGAGTAGAAGGCCATCGGTACGGGGATCGGCACGTTGATGCCCACCATGCCGACCTGCACGCGACTCGCGAACTCGCGGGCCGCGTCGCCATCGCGGGTGTAGATCGAGACGCCGTTGCCGAACGGATGGCCGTCGGCCATGCCTAACGCCTCGTCGAAGCGGTTGACGCGCACGACGACGAGCACGGGGCCGAAGATCTCCTCCTGGTAGATCCGCATGGACGGCGTGACATGGTCGAAGAGGCAGCCGCCGAGGAAGTATCCCTCCTCACTGCCTTGCACCGAGAACCCCCGCCCGTCGACAACCAGGGTCGCGCCCTCCTGCACGCCAAGGTCGATATACCCGCGCACCCGCTCGTGGTGCGCGCGCGTGACCAGCGGGCCCATGTCCACGCCGGGCGAGAGCGATGGACCGATCTTGAGGTCTCGCACACGCGGGGCGAGGAGGGCAACGAGGGCGTCGGCCGTCTGCTCGCCCACGGCGACCGCGACGGAGATCGCCATGCAGCGTTCGCCCGCCGAGCCGTAGGCGGCACCCATCAGGCCATCGGTGGCCTGGTCGAGGTCCGCGTCGGGCATCACGATGAGGTGGTTCTTCGCGCCGCCCATCGCTTGCACGCGCTTCCCGTGATGGGCGCACGTCTCGTAGATGTAGCGTGCGATCGGCGTGGAGCCCACGAAGCTCACGCCCTGCACCAGGGGATGCGTAAGGAGCGCGTCGACCGCCTCCTTGTCGCCATGCACCACGTTGAGCACCCCCGGTGGCGCGCCCGCCTCGACCAGCAGCTCGGCGAGTCGCACGGTCGATGAGGGGTCCTTCTCCGAGGGCTTGAGGACGAAGGTGTTTCCGCAGGCGATCGCCGGGGCAAGCATCCACAGGGGGACCATCACCGGGAAGTTGAACGGCGTGATCCCGACGCCGACGCCTAACGGTTGGCGCATCGAGTACGAGTCGACGCCCGTGCCCACGCTCTCGCTGAACTCGCCCTTGAGGAGGTGCGGGATCCCGCAGCAGAACTCCACGACCTCGAGGCCGCGCTGCACCTCCCCCTTCGCGTCGGCGAGGACCTTGCCGTGTTCGAGCGAGATGAGTCGCGCGAGCTCGTCGATGTGCTGCTCGATGAGCTCCTTGAACCGAAACATCACGCGTGCGCGGCGGAGCGGGGGAATCGCACTCCACTCGGCGAAGGCGCGATGCGCATCGCGCCCGATGGCGTCGACGTCGGCTGCCGAGGCAAAGGGCACAGCGGCGGACTGTTCCCCCGGCGAGGGGGTGTAGACCGCGCCCCAACGTTCCACGTGCGCCAGCCGGCGCT
>JACMLI010000332.1 GCA_014379705.1 Gemmatimonadaceae bacterium | reverse complement strand
TCCGCCGTGTCGGCGCAGACAGCGGCCACCGGCTGCCCCGGGTACGAGACGTCGCGTGACAACAGGCCCACCCCTCCGGCCTTCATCGGCCGCGGCAGGTCCTCGGCCTGAAGGACCTCGATCACACCGGGGACTTGAAGCGCGGCGCTGATGTCGAGGGTCACGCGGCCGGCCGTGATGGGGGCCCGAACAAAGGCCGCGTGCAACATGCCGGGACGCGTCACGTCGGCGGTGAAGATCGCGCGGCCTGTCACCTTCTCGAACGCGTCCACGCGCGGAAGCGACTGGCCGACGATGTGGAGCTCGGCGTCGGGCCCCCATGGCTCCGGTTCCCGCGGCGGCAGCTCAACGATCTTCGTCTCGAAGCGCCCCTCGACCTCCACCTCCGTCGTGATGAAGCGCTTGTCGCGCGGGGCGTCGGTCATGGGGCCGCCGTCGGCGCGGCGCGCATTGCGGCCGCGGCCTCACGGATCGCGTGCGCGATCTTAGGATACGTGCCGCACCGACAGAGATTCCCCGACATCGCCTCGACAATCTCCGCGTCTGTCGGGTCCGGGGACCGTTCAAGAAGAGCCACGGCGGCGAGGACCTGCCCTGGCGTGCAATAGCCGCACTGCACCGCATCGCAGGCGATGAACGCCCTCTGGACGGGGTGCAAGGTGGTCGGGTGGTCGGGTGGTCGGGTAGTCGGGTGGCCTGGTGCGGCCATACCTTCAATGGTCATCACCCGGGCGCCTTCACAGGCACGCGTGAGTGCGAGGCAGCTGTACGTGGGTTCCCCGTCGAGGAGCACGGTGCATGTGCCGCACTCCCCCCGATCGCACCCCCTTTTTGCCCCGGTCAGCGCGAGCCGATCCCGCAACGTCGTGAGCAGCGATTCGTCATCAGCCACGACGATGTCGCGGGGCCGGGCATTCACGGTGAGGCGCATGAAACCAAGATGGCGGGTCGTGGGTTGAGCGGGTAGGCGGGCGTCTGCGGCGTCTGGGGGCGTAGGGGGCGACGGCCGCACTCGTCCATCTCGTCCATCTCGTCCGCATTCCCGCCTGCCCGCCCGCCCGCAAACGAAGTATTATCCCCACCCAGACGCCCTTCCCCCGGCCCATGCCTTACGTCATCACTGAAGCCTGCAAGGACACCAAGGACCGCTCGTGCGTCGACGTGTGCCCCGTCGACTGCATCTACGAGGGACCGGATCAGCTCTACATCCATCCCGACGAGTGCATCGACTGCGGCGCCTGTGAGCCCGAGTGCCCGGTGACGGCGATCTTCCCCGAGGAGGACGTGCCGGCCGCGCAGCGGGAGTTCATCCAGATCAACCGGAACGTCTTCAAGGGCGACAACCCCCCGGGCAAGCCGCAGCGATAGCATTGCTTCGCGCGATCACCCTCGACTACTGGGACACGATCTACTCGAGCGCCTCGTTGCCGCAGCGTGTCCAGGAGCGGCGAGAGGCGCTCCACCAGATGCTCGACGCGCTCGGCCATTCGGTGCCCGCCCTGGAGTTCGAGACGCTTTACCACGACTCTGCGGTCGAGGCCAACCGCTGGTGGCGTGACGAGCACCGCGGTTACAAGACCGCGGACCGGATCCGCTGGATCCTCGAACGTCTGGCAATCGATCGCCCCGAAGACTGCGCCCACATCGCGCACGCCGTCGACGTGATCGACGAGACGCTTCTCAAGTATCCCGCGCCCCTGCTATCCGGCGCCCATGACGCCATCGCCGCGCTCCATGAGCGCTTTGCCTTGGCCATCATCTCGGACACCGGTTTCGCCAGCGGGACCGCCCAGAACCGCCTCCTCGCCCAGGACGGCCTGAGCCACCTCTTCTCGTCGACGATCTATTCGATGGACATTGGCCACGCCAAGCCACGCCCCGAGATTTTCCGCGCGGCGCTGGACGCCTTGGGCCTCCCCCCGGACGAAGTGCTCCACGTCGGCGACAACGAACGCACCGACGTTGGTGGCGCACTCGACATGGGCCTGCGAGCGGTTCGGCTCGACGCCGTTCGGGACTCGGGGCCCACGCGCGCGGAGTTCGTGGCGAGGTCGTTGCCGGAGTTGGCGGCGTACCTGGGTCGGGTAGTCGGGTAGTCGGGTGGACTTCCGGCGGATGGAGGGTGGGTTGAACGACACGGGGCACCGGCATTCGCCGGAGCGACGATCCAGCGCCACCTGACGACCCGACCACCCGGCCACCCGACCCTAAGAGAGACTGATCCCCGCCAGGAACTCCGACAGCACGTGATTCACTGCCGCCGAGCGCTCGAAGTTCGAGACGTGCCCGGCATGGGCGATGATCTCGAGGCGGCTCTCGGCGATCCCGGCGTGCAGGGCCTCGGAGTCCTTCACCGGCGTGAGCGCGTCCTCCTCCCCCACGACGATCATCGTCGGCACCGTGATCGTCGCGAGAGTGGGCGTCGAGTCGACGCGCTTCATCAGGGCCTCCAGGGCTCCCACGATCCCCTCCACTGGGGCGCTCTCCAGCATGCTGTGCATCGCATCGACGATCTCCGGGCAACGTTCCCGGGTGCTTTTCCCGACCATCCCGCTGATCATGGCGTCGGCGACCGCTGAGCTTCCCCGCTCCTGGGTCAGGGCAATCATGTCCTTGCGCTTCTGCAGCCCTTCGGCGGTGTCTGCAGTCGCCTTGGTGTCCATCAGGACGAGCCCTCGGACCCTGTCCGGGTGGAGTCGCCAGAGCGAGAAGGCCACGTATCCCCCCATCGACAGCCCGCAGACGACCGCCCGCTCGACGCGCAGGTGGTCGAGGAGTTCCGCGACGTCATCGGCGTAGCGATCCATCGAATATGGCCCTGCCGGCGGCGTTTCCCCGAAACCGCGCAGGTCTGGGGCGATGCACCGGGCCCGGACCATGATGGCGCCGAGCTGGGGGGCCCAGAGGGTGCGGCGGTGGGGGAAGCCGTGCAGGAAAACAATGGGGTCGCCGGAGCCCACATCGTCGTAGCCAACCTGCCGTCCATGGATCCAGGCAATCATTTGTTGCGGTGCGATTTCATCGTTGGTGGGGATAGAAACTTGGTGTGCGTTGGGAGCCACGGCGAGGACCCCGGCCGGTCGGCTGGGCAGGCGGGCAGGCGGCAGGCGGGATGTGAGCTGCGCGACGGCGCACGGACGCAAGTCGCACCCGATAATGTGGGGCACCGGCTAGATTTCCGCCCCTGACGTCCGGACAGCCGTATGTCGGCACGTCCTGCCCGCCTGCCCGCCAGCCCGCCCTCAAGCCGTTGCCCACTTCCCGCGCCCTCTACCTCGATTCGCCCGACGAAGCCGATCGCTACCTGTCGGATATTTCGGGTGCGCGAACCATTGCCGTAGATACCGAAGGGGCGAGCTACCATCGGTTTGTCGACCGGATTTACCTGCTCCAGCTCTCGACGGCCACGCATCACGCGATCATCGATCCGCTACGGGTGCCCGGCCTGGCGAGGTTAGGAGCCCTCCTGGAGGATCCTGCGGTCGAGGTCGTCTTCCATGATGCCGACTACGACCTGCGACTGCTCCATCAGGACTACGGCTGGCGCGTCACGAACATGTTCGACACGCGGGTGGCCGCGCAGCTCCTTGGCATCAAGGCGTTCGGGCTGGCCGCGCTGCTCGAGCAGAACTTCGGGGTCAAGCTCGACAAGAAACATCAGCGTGCCGACTGGTCGATGCGTCCGCTGCCGGCGGACATGCTCGACTACGCGGCGCAGGATACCCTGCACCTCATCGACCTGAGCGAGCGAATGCGGGTGGCGCTCGAGAAGAAGGGTCGCTGGCACTGGGCGCAGGAGGAGTTCAAGCGGCTCGAGGGGACGCAGTGGGATGCCGAAGATGCGCAGACGGGGTTCCTGCGGCTCAAGGGCGCGCGCGACCTCACGCGCCGCGAGCTCGCCCGGCTGCGTGAACTCGTGACCTGGCGCGACGACGTCGCCCGCGGGCAGGATCGCAGCACGTTCCGCGTCATGACAAACGAGGCGTTGCTCGACCTCTCCCGCCGGAACCCGGAGCGCCAGGCCGACCTCGCGTCGATCAAGGGGCTGAATGGCCGCCTTGTCGAGCAGCGCGGCCACGACATCCTCGAGGCCCTCACGCGCGGCAACGCCGTGACCGACGCCGACCTGCCGCGCTTTCCCAAGTCGGCGCGCTGGGATCGCGATCCCGACTTCGACGACAAGGTCTCACGCCTCAAGACGGTGCGCGATGCGGCCGCGGCGCGCCTCGAGCTCGATCCGGGGGTGCTCTGCGCGCGTGAGCGCCTCGAGTCCGTGGTCCGGCGGAAGCCCGTAAAGGTCGAGGACCTGGCGGACATCAAGGAGCTCCGCCAGTGGCAGGTGGAGGAACTCGGTGAGGAGTTCGTGAAGGCCCTGCGTGACACGCGCGCAGCGGCTCGGCCCCCGGCGACGCATGACTCGCCCTACCGGGATGCCTGAGCGGCGGCCTGCGCGAGCCGTGTGGTGGCTCGGCGCTGCGCTCACAGGTCCGCTGATGGGCGCGCAGTCAGCCCATGCCCAGCAATGGGACCGTGGGCAACTCTACGCCCGCGTCACGAGCGAGTCCGACACGATGGCTCCGCCGGTCGCGCGCGAGTTCCGCGCGGCGTGGCTCGCGACCGTTTCCAACATCGATTGGCCCTCCCGTCCGGGACTGCCGGTCGAGGCACAGCAGGCGGAGCTGCGCGCCCTCCTCGATGCCGCTGCCCGCGCGAAGCTCAACGCGATCATCTTCCAGGTGCGCCCGGCCGCGGACGCGCTGTACGCGTCGAAGCTCGAACCCTGGTCGTATTACCTCACCGGCACGCAGGGGCAACCCCCGTCGCCGTTCTACGACCCCTTGTCCTTCGTGATCGCCGAGTCCCATGCGCGCGGGATGGAGCTGCATGCATGGTTCAACCCGTACCGGTCCAAACATCCCTCGGACAAGAGCCGGATTGCGGCGCCGTTGCACGTGAGCCGCAGCGCGCCCGGCTGGAACCGGACCTACGGGACGCACCAGTGGATGGACCCTGGCGTTCCCGCCGTGCGCGCCCGCACCGTCGACGTCATCCTCGATGTCGTGAAGCGCTACGACGTCGACGGCGTGCACATGGACGACTACTTCTACCCGTATCCGGAGCGCACACGCCGCGGGCGCAGGATCCCGTTCCCCGATGACGCGTCGTATCGCGCGTACCAGCGCCGCGGCGGGACGCTCGGGCGCGACGACTGGCGGCGGCAGAACGTCGACGAGCTCGTGAAGGAAGTGTACGCGAAGGTGAAGGCGGAGAAGCCGTGGGTGAAGGTCGGCATTTCCCCGTTTGGGATCTGGCGCCCCGGCTATCCATCGACGGTGCGGGGCTTCGACCCGTACGCCGAGCTCTTCGCCGACGCGCGCCTGTGGCTCAACCAGGGCTGGGTCGACTACTTCACGCCACAGCTCTACTGGCGCCTCGGTGCCCCGGCACAGCCCCATGGCGACCTGCTGGCGTGGTGGCGCGGCGAGAACCGGCAGGCGCGCCACGTGTGGCCCGGGAACTACACCGGCCGTGCATCCGCCGCGCGCGGCGTGTCGTGGCCAGTGAGCGAGATCATCGCGCAGGTGCAGGAGACGCGCCGGCAGCTCGGCGCCCTCAGCGGCAACGTGCACTTTCCGCTCAACGCCTTCACGGTGAACACCGACTCGATGGTGGAGCGGATGGTGGCGGGCATCTACGCCGAGCCGGCGATCGTCCCCGCGGCGCCCTGGCTCTCGAGCGCCGAACCCGCCGTCCCTGCCATGCGCGTCGTGCAGGCGCCGGAAGGCGTGGAGCTCACGATCGAGCCCTCCGTGTTCAGCACGGCGAACGTGGCCCCGTCAGGCTCTCCACGCGACGCCACGCGCACGCGTCCCGCCACCGTACGTCGGGAGCACGACACCGATCCTCGCTGGTGGGTGATCCGCGCGCGATATCCAGATGGGTGGCGCGCCGTGATCGCCGATGCCGCAACGCGCACGGTGCGCCTGGCCAACGCGTCGAACGGCGCTCCCCCGGGGTTCATCACGGTCACGGCCGTCGACCGGACCGGTCGCGAGAGCCCGCTGCTGCGACCCGTCCTGGCGCCGCCACCTTCGGGTGGCTCTCCGTAATCGGGGGTTCAGGGAGCCTGACCCCCACTCGCGGAAGTCGAGTCTGACCCCGTAGCGTTGGACATGCTGAACACCTTCCCCCGGCGCGCGATCGGCCTCGCGTTC
>JACMLI010000331.1 GCA_014379705.1 Gemmatimonadaceae bacterium | reverse complement strand
GGCTCCCTCGTCAGGCGGCGCGGCGTACCGCCTTGGGCTGGTACGACCCAGAGTGCGCCCCGGTGCTCGTCCTGCCACGAGGTGAAGGCGATCGAGCGTCCGTCGGGAGACCAGGCGGGCTGGAACTCGAGCGGCGCGAAGGCCTCGCTCGTCAGGCGGCGCGGCGTACCGTTCGGGAGCTCTTGCACCCAGACGCGCCCGATCGCCTGGAAGGCCAGCGTGCGACCGTCGGGCGAGCGCGTCGCCCAGCGGACGAACCGCACGTCGACCGCCCCGTCCGAAAGCTTCGTCTTCGGTGCAGGCCGTTCGGAGACCACGCGATGAACGCGTGCCGTGAAGGGGATCGTCTCGATGCGCCCCGACGCCACGTCGAGCCGCCGGATCTTGCCGCCCTGATGAATGACGATCGTCTTCCCGTCGGGGGTCCACCGATACGCGGGGTAGGTCCCATTGACGACGATGCTCTCCTCGGACAGGTCCATCTCCACGGGGTCCATGGCCAATCGCTCGGCGCCGCCCGTCAGGTCCCGGATCCAGAGCGCGGAGCGGGGCCCGAAGCGCTGCCCCTTGTACTCGAGCGTCCCTCCAGGAACTTTCCGCATGTAGGACACCAGCTTCCCGTCGGGACTCGCCTCCGCTGCATACCCGCCGCCGCTCGCACCATGCTCGGCGTTTCCCTTCCCCTCCTCGCCTGCCGTGATCGGCCGGACGACACCGGTCTGCAGGTCGAGCCTCCGCACTTGCACGGCACCCATCATCGCGTCGTCACGTCCGTAGAGCCCAGGCGTTCGCGATGTGTAGGCGTCGTAGTACAGGTATCGCCCATCGGGCGATCCGCTGACGCGGAAGGGGTTCGATCCCACCTCGCCCTTCAGCACCTCGACCCCTTGCCCGCCGTCGGGGTGGAGCATCACGAAGGAGCGCGTCCCGCTTGCCGGTATCGCCACCGCGACGAGAAATCGTCCGCTGTCGACCCAGGTCGGAAAGCGGTGCTGCACCTTGTCGGACAGGAGCACGGGGCGAGGGTTGGAGCCGTCGGCGTTCATCAGCCAGATGTTCATCTGCCCCTTGCGATCTGAGACAAACGCGATCGTGCGCCCGTCGGGAGCGATGCGCGGCTGCACGTTGACCGCGATCCCGCTGCCTTGCGTCAACGCCTGGGCTTCGCCTCCGCTCGCCGGCATGCGGTAGATGTGCCCGAGGAGATCGAAGACGATCCACCGACCGTCGGGGGAGACGTCGATCGCCGTCCACGTCCCCTCCGTGGTCGTGAAGTCGATCTCGCGCGTGCGTCCGCGGGGCTGCGTCACGTCCCAGGTGGAATCGGTGCCGACCTGGGCGTGCAACACTGCGGGGAGTGCGAGGGAGAGGGCGAAGAGCGTCAGGCGCGTGCGCATGGCGTTGGGCGACAGAGCCGAGGTGGCGCCCGCAGGGCGCCGAGTCCATAGGACGTCCTAGGTTGGGGGCCCGGGGCCAGATGCGCCAGAGATCGCGGAGTGTCCTCTCTCCTTTCAAGGCATACGCATGCGAGCGCATCGGCGGCCTGGTGAGTTGATCGGGAGGGTTGTGTTGCGCGATTAGCTTTCACAGAGCGCATCTCGGGCTGCATCTCCTGAGTACATGACCGCACAGCGCCTTCCTGCTCTGCCCCCATCTCCGCGTGACCCTTCTATCGTTCGCCAATGTCGGCGTCTCCTTCGGCGCGACTGAACTCTTCAAGAACGTCACCTTCACGGTCGCGGACGGCGAGCGGTGGGGCATCATCGGACGCAACGGCGCCGGAAAGTCGTCGATCTTCAGACTCATCACCGGGGAGCTCAAGCCCACGGTGGGGAGCGTGGCACGCAAGCCGGGACTTCGGCACGCCCTGCTCGACCAGCACCGCGCCTTCGAGGGCGCGACCACGGTCTGGGAAGCCGGCGCGGCGGCGTGGGCCGAGGTGATGGCCCTCGAGAAGCGAATCGCCGAACAGGCCATCGAGTTGGGCGAGCTCGGCGATCGCCTCACGGACGAGTTCCTCGAACGGTTCGGGAGCGACCAGGAACGCTTCGCAGACTTGGGCGGGTACATCTATCACGCGCGCGTCGACGCGGTGCTTCAGGGTCTGGGCTTCGACGCCGAGGAGTCCAGGGCGCGCCCGGTGTCGTCGCTCTCGGGCGGAGAACGAGGGCGCGTCGGTTTGGCGGCGCAGCTCATTGCGCCCGCTGACCTGCTCCTCCTCGACGAACCCACGAACCACCTCGACCTCGACACCACGACCTGGCTCCAGGAATGGCTCCGCGACGCGAACGAGACGGTCATCGTCGTCTCGCATGACCGGGCGTTCCTCGATGCGATCGGCACGCACATCCTTCACGTGGAAGGGCGCACGAGCGAGTGGTACAATGGCAACTACAGCCAGTTTGTCCCGCAGCGCGCGGAGCGACGCCTGACGCGTGAGCGCGAAATGGAAAAGCAGCGCGCGTACGTGAAGAAGGAAGAGGAGTACATCCGGCGCAACCTTGCCGGCGTCAACTCCTTCCAGGCCAAGGGCAAGCGCAAGCGACTGGAGCGCCTGCCGCGTCTCGCACCACCGCCGGGCGATCCGGCGGCCATGTCGCTCCAATTCGAACCCGCGGAGCGCGGCGGCGACCAGGTGATCGCGATCAAGGACCTGCGCGTGGAAGTGCCGGGGCGCGTGCTCGTGAAGGACTTCACGGCGGTGCTCCGACGGAACGACTTCGTCGCCCTCGTCGGGCCGAACGGTGCGGGCAAGACCTCGTTCATCTCCGCTATCCTCGGTGATCGCGCACCGGCGGGTGGCGAGGCAAGGATCGGCGGATCGATCACTCCCGCATGGTTTCGGCAAGACCTCGCAGACCTCCCGCTTCGCAAGTCATTGTCGGATGCGATCCAGGATCAACGGCCGCTCTGGAACCGGGGCCAGATCCAGAACCTGCTCGGCGCCTTTGGTTTCAGTGGCGACGACGTGTTTCGTGAGATCGGGACGCTCAGCGGTGGTGAGCGGGCGCGCGTGGCGCTCGCCCTCATGACGCTCTCGCACGCCAATCTCCTGATCCTCGATGAGCCGACCAACCATCTCGATGTCGAGAACATCGAGGTGCTCGAGGATGCACTCGACGAATACGAAGGGTCCGTGCTGCTGGTCAGTCACGACCGCGCCTTCCTGCGCGAGGTCGCCACGCGCGTGTGGTCGTTTGACGGCACGCACCTCACGGACTTCGATGGTCCATTCGTCGAGTGGGAGGAGGACCGGGCTCGTCGCGCGGTCGGTCCTGGTGCGTGAAGGCATTCCTCCGTTGTGACCCTACGGTCCGTAGATCTCCGGGCCAACTGCATGGTTGGCCCGTCACACTCAGTCCCGCGCCTACCACGGCCCTCCCGTTGACGACAGGCCCAGGCCGTATCGCGCGTTGAGCGCGACCGCCGCGGCGTTGGCGAGCATCGCCTGCCCAAGGCCGCTCGGATGAAATCCGTCGCGGCTGATGTACCGTCCGTACGGCTCGAGTGACGTCATGAGCGTGGCAGCGCTGAATGGCGGTCGGATCAGCGGGCTGCCGTAGAGCGCTCCGAGGTCGAAGTACGCCCATCCGTTCTCCTGGGCACGCCTCCGGATATGCGATGACATCCTGGCGAGCACCTCGCGCAGGACACGCACATCAGCGGGTGTGAGTATGCCATCAAGCTGCCCCGGCACGTCGGCGCATGAGAGTGGCACCGGTGGGCCGCCTCCCTGTTTCGACTGAAGCCCGGCGCCGATCGTCCCGACCACGATGGTGGGAACCGTCACGAGATTCACGCTGCCGTTGCAGTTGGCATTCACATCGACGTGGAACCCGCCCAGGAGGGTGAGTCGGTCGGCCCAGAGCTCCGCACCCGTACGGAAGCCGGGCACGTTCGAAAAATCCCTCGGCAACCCCACGAGCACAGCGGCCTGTGGTTGTGCCGCCTTCACCTGGGCCACGATGGCATCGAACTGCGCCGCGAATACCGCGGGGTCCTCGACGATCTGCGGGATCGCAACGAGTCCACCACGCGCTCCCAGCACTTCGTTTCCGCCCACCTCGAGCGAGACGAACAGCGGTTGCTGGATGAGCATCGCACCCAGCT
>JACMLI010000330.1 GCA_014379705.1 Gemmatimonadaceae bacterium | reverse complement strand
TGGGCGCGCCCGCACGGCTACAGCGACGGCATGCAGGGCCGCGGTCGCGTCGTGGTGACCGCCGGGGTCATCGGCTGGAACCCGGCGACGCAGCAAGTCGAGTCCGACAACTTCGCGTCGCAAGTGGCGCAGTGCCTGCGCAACATCGTCGCGATCCTCGAGGCCGCACGCGCCGAGCCGCGGCACCTCGTGCGCCTGACGTGGTACGTCACCAACCGCGATGAATACATCGCGGCGCGGCAGGCGATCGGGCTCGCGTATCGCGAGGTGCTCGGCCGTCACTACCCGGTTATGGCCGTGGTCGTGGTCGCTGGGCTGGTCGAACCGCGCGCCAAGGTCGAGATCGAGGCCACGGCGCTCGTCCCCGAGTAATGGCGGAGACCCCGCCTGCCGACGCGAACCCGGCGACGACTCCTGCTCCAGAGTCATCGATGTGGGTGGCAATCCGCGAAGCGGTGCGCGGATCCCATTCGCATGACTACACGCAAGGAGCGATCGGTCGCTCCGTGGTGCTGCTGGCGATCCCCATGGTCCTCGAGATGGCCATGGAGAGCATCTTCGCTGTCGTCGACGTGTTCTTCGTCTCGCGTCTCGGTGCGGAGGCGGTGGCCACCGTCGTGCTCACCGAGTCGCTGCTCATCATCGTGTACACGCTGGCGATGGGGCTCGGCATCGGCGCCACGGCAATGGTCGCACGGCGCATCGGCGAGAAGGACGCCGATGGCGCGGCCGTCGCGGCCATGCAGGCCATCTGGCTCGGTGCGATCGTCGCGCTCGTGACCGGGTTGGCGGGCGCCCTCTTCGCGCCGCACCTCCTGCGCATGATGGGCGCCTCGGACGCCGTGCTTGCCACGGGGACGACCTTCACCCGCGTGATGCTCGGGGGGAACATCAGTGTCCTCATGCTCTTCCTGGTCAACGCGATCTTCCGCGGGGCGGGAGACGCAGCGATCGCGATGCGCACGCTGTGGCTGGCGAACCTCATCAACATGACGCTCGGCCCGTGCCTCATCTTCGGCGTCGGGCCATTCCCGGAGATGGGTGTGACGGGGGCAGCCGTTGGCACCACCATCGGTCGCCTGACGGGTGCCCTGTTCGCGGTGGGCAAGCTGTTGCGACCCGGGGCGCGGATTCATCTCGCCGCGCGCCACCTCGTTGTGGAAACGGAGGTGATGTGGCGCCTGGTGAAGCTGTCGGCCGCCGGCACGTTCCAGATCTTTGTGGGGAGTGCGAGCTGGATCCTGCTCATTCGCATCGTGTCGAGCTTCGGCAGTGACGTGATCGCGGGCTATGGCATTGCCATTCGCATCGTGATCTTCGCGCTGCTTCCCTCGTGGGGAGTGAGCAACGCGGCCGCCACGATGGTCGGCCAGGCGCTGGGCGCGGGGAAGCCGGAGCGAGCCGAGCGCGCCGTGTGGATCGCGGGGAAGTACAACGCGATCCTGCTCGGATCCGTGGGGCTCCTCTTCGTGGTCTTTGCCCCGCACATCGTGCACCTGTTCTCCCGCGAGGCCGCCATCGCGAGCGCCGCGATCGACGGGCTGCGGGTGATCTCGGCGGGGTTCCTGTTCTACGCCTACGGCATGGTCGTCTCGCAGTCGTTCAACGGGGCCGGAGACACGTGGACGCCGACGTGGATCAACGTGCTCTGTTTCTGGCTCTGGGAGATCCCGCTAGGCTGGTTCCTCGCGTTCCATGCGGGGATGGGGCTGCACGGGGTCTACCTCGCCATCTCGATCGCGTACGCCACGCTGGCAGTGGTCAGCGTCCTGCAGTTCCGGCGCGGGAAGTGGAAGCTGCAGAAAGTCTGATGAGGTCGGGTCGGTGGGGTCGTCGGGTGGTCGGGTGGAACACGTGCACCCGACTACCCGACGCCAAACGACCCTCGCGACCTCAGAACGAGGTCGTCAAGCCGAGGAACACGAGCCGTTTCTGGCCGACCATGAGCGTCTCGAGGTCTCCCGTGACGCTGAACCCTCCCGTCCCGACCGAGGAGATGAAGCTCTCGTCGAAGAGGTTGAGCACATTGAGCTGCAGGCTCAGTCCCTTGAGCCCGCGCATCGCGCCAAGGGCATAGGCCGCGGAGAGGTCGGCGGTGGTGTACGACGGGACCGACATGTCGTTCAGGATGCTGAAGTACCGCTTCCCGACGTGGCGCGCGGCGACCGAGCCCGTGAAGCCGCCGCGGGCGAGCCGGAGCGACGAGTTGAGGAGGACTTCCGGCGCATCGACGACCTTCTTGCCGCTCGATGCGACGCGGGTGGTGCCGTTGGAGTAGTCGTCATCGATCGTCGAGCGATTGAACGACGCCGCATTGCTCCACGTCAGCCCGTCTGCCACGCGGAGCGCCAGGAGGCCTTCGACGCCGCTGGTGGACACCGAGCCTACGTTCGCGAACGAGCTCGCGCACGTGGCGGTCAATGGGCAGACCGCGACGCCGATCAAGCGGTTGCGATAGTCGACCGCGTACACCGCCGCCGAGGCGTCGACCCTTGCCGTGCGTGTGCGCACGCCCAGCTCGTACGTGTGCGCCTTCTCCGGCTTCGCGTTGTCGTTGAAGAACTGGAACGTGCTCGCCGCCGTGTTGTACACGCCGCTCTGGGGCGAATACGGGTACGCGTTCACGTTCTGCGAATAGTTCGCGAAGAACTGCACGCGCTCGTTTGGGGCGAAGACGGCGCCCGCCTGCGGCAGGATCCCACCGTCGGTCGGGATGGAGACGGAAGGACGGGCCGTGTCGGGTGCCGACTGCGCTGACGCGATCGTGCGCCCGTTGTTGCGGAAGTCAGCGTCGATGTAGAGGTACTTCGCGCCGTACGTGAGCTTGAAGCGCTCGTCGAGGAAGGTGTTGGTATTCTGCGCGTAGAGCGTGCGCGTTGAGAGGTCGCCCGTGCGGTCAAAGAAGAGGCGCAGCACGTTGTTGAAGTTCACGTCAGGACTCGCGGCGTAGTTCGTCATGCGCCAGGCGACGCGGCGGATGTTGGACTCATTGCGCTCGAACCAGGCCCCGCCCTCCAGCGCATTCGGCCCGACGCGGCCGCGGGCCTGCAGGATCACGCCCTGCCGGTTGTTGTCGTACTGCGTCTGCCGGAAATAGATCGGGTCCGGGCTGAAGGCCGTGGAACCGTAATTGGGGGCGTGCCAGTCACCGGCGCCTTCGTTCGTGTGCGCGTACGGCTTGATGGTAAGCTGCCCACTCTGCCCGAGCTGAAAGTCGGCCGAGAGGTAGCCGAAGTGGTCCCGACGGGCGCCCTGCGAACTATGGAAGTACGCGAGGTCCTCCTGTCCAGCCGTCGTGGCCTGCGCCTTCGCGGCCGTCCAGTCCGCGAAGTGATCGTATTCCCGGCCAAGCGTGCGGTAGCGACCAAGGGTCATGTCGACATAGTCCGACTCGCGCTTGTCGGCGAAGTTGTAGAACGCCGTGATACGATGCCCGCCGAAGAGGTACTGGGCCTTGCCATTGAGCTGGTCCATCCATTGTTCGCCCGGATCGCCGAAGAGCCCGCGCTCACCGAGGATGCCGCTCTTGTCCGGGGAGTAGCGCGCCCCCGAGCCCTTCCACTTGTCCGTGTCGTAGCGACTGAACGAGAGCAGCGCCTTGAAGGCGTTGCTCCCACCCTGCAGGAGTCCGGTGTCGAAGCGACCGCTCGTCCGACGCGTGGACGCCTGGCCCAGCATTTGGCGGAAGGTGAACCGCCGCTCGTTCGCCGGATCGTCGCTCAGGTACTGCACGACGCCGCCCAGGTTGTTGCTCGACGCGGTGCCGAGCGCGCCGGTGCCCTGCGTAACGGTGGCCGTGACAAGGTTGTCGCTGTCCACCGCGCGACCGATGTTGAGCCCGTTGAAGTTCCCGTAGCTCATGTCGCCGAGGGTGATCCCGTCGAATGTCTGACCCACTTGCGGTGACTGGAACCCCCGCATCGTGACGCGTGTTGCCCATTCATATAGGCCGAAGGGATCCGCCCCTTGCATGTTGACGCCGGGAAGTCGCTCGATGGCCCGCAGCGCGCTCGTGCCCCCAGGCGTGACCTGCAAGTCCACCCTGCCGATCGCGTTGCCCGTGCGCACCTGACCGAGTCCGGTCGCCGAGCCCCGCACCTCAATCGTGCGCAGCACCCGGCCGCTGTCGCTCCGCGTAGAATCTCGCTGCGCTGACGCCGCCGCGGGGGCGGCGAGGCACAGTGCCACTACGCCCACCCTGACCCAACTATTGCATCGCATGTCGTGCTCCTGTGAGGGTTCGCCACCCATCGTGGCAAAGCGCCGGACATTCCTTCCGTCAGGTCACGGTTGCATCCTTGTTTCCGCTGTCGCCCGGTAACGACGTCGACACGGGACCGCAGCACCGCTCGCTACCCATCACGCACGACGTGCCTGCCATGCCCATTCGCCCCACACCGATCACGAGTGACCTCGCCATGGTGCTTGGCGGCGGCGGCGCGCGCGGGGCCTATCAAGTGGGACTGCTCCGCGGGATCGCCCGACATTATCCGCACCTCAAGATCCCGATCCTCGTGGGCGTATCGGCCGGAGCCGTGAACACCACGCACCTGGCCTCGCACCGGGGCTCGTTCGAGCAGGCCATGGAGGCTCTCGTCAAGCACTGGCTCTCCATGACGCCGGATCAGGTCTTCCGCGTGGACGCGTCGTCGCTCGCGTCGAACGTGTTGCGCACCGGCTTTCGCCTCGTGGCCGGCGGACGCGCACATCCGGACCAGTTCCGCGGCATGGTGGACACGGCGCCGCTTCGGACCTTCCTCGAGGGCGTGCTCGAACGAGGGCATGACGGGACGCTCCCGGGGATCGAACACAACCTGGAGCGCGGCTCGCTGCAGGCGCTCGCGCTGAGTGCCACGAGCTACACGACCACGCAGAGCGTGACCTGGGTACAAGGGCGCGAGATCTCCCTGTGGGAGCGCCCGCAGCGTCGCAGTGAACACGCGCGAATCACCATCGATCATGTCATGGCGTCGACTGCGCTGCCCTTGCTCTTTCCCGCAGCCCAGGTGGGGAATGAATGGTATGGCGATGGCGGCATCCGCCTCACCGCGCCACTCTCCCCCGCCCTCCACCTCGGCGCCTCGCGCATCATCACCATCTCCACGCGCTACGACAGGACGCGGGCAGAAGCCAACACCCCGCAGGTGGCCGGCTATCCCCCACCAGCGCAGGTCCTCGGCGTCCTTTACAACTCGATCTTCCTCGACCTCATCGACCAGGACGTGATGCGGATGGAGCGATTGAACCGGCTGATCGAGCGCGTGCCGATGGATCGTCGCGACGACCTCCGGTTCATCGACATGCTCGTCCTGCGCCCGTCGATCGACCTCGGGAAGCTCGCGCGCGAATACGAGCCCCGACTCCCGCGCGTCTTCCGCTTCCTCACGCGCGGGCTTGGTACGCGTCGCACCGAGAGTCCCGACATCCTCTCGCTGGTGATGTTCCAGGAGGACTTCCTGCGCCGCCTGATCGACTTGGGCGAGGCAGACGCCGACGCGCAGTGGCACCGCATCTCGAGGTTCATCGAGGAATCTCCGGACAATTCGACCGAAGAATTTCCGCGTTAAAGTCCTGGCCGCTTCAGGCGATACTGATGTTCGGAGGGGTACGTGTACGAATCCGGCAGCGGGGCTAGAAACCCTCGGAGCCGGCGAGAACCTCGGATGGGAGTCAGCACATGACAGTCAACGGAGTATCGTCCGGACTTACGGCGATCAACAGGCAGTCGGCAGCGATGGATCGCGCCGCGGAGAAGATTGCCCGCGCATCCACAACCGCCGGTCAGTCCTCGCCGGCACCGGCCGGTGCGGGCATCGAGCACGCGCAGGAAAGCCAGCTGCTCGATGGCACCGTCGAGATGATGGTAGCGAAGCGCATGTTCACCGCGGCGGTCAAGATGGCCCAGACGGCGAATGAAGGGGTGATGGAAGCCCTGCGCGTCGGTGGGTACGAAGCCGCGGCCTAGTGCGGCGCAGTGCACCTTGGAGGGCACCGTCCGATCATCGGACGGTGCCCTCCTTCGTTTTCGTCAGCTGAACGTTTCCGCCCGGTTTCCTGTTGCGCTCGGGCGTCCTGACTGCATCGGGCGATGTGACGTAGCCGGTCGTCGCGCATGTGCTGCAGGCGGGATTGCTCGATGTTGCGGCTCGCCTCCATGTGAACCGTGGGTGAACCAGGAACCTCGGACCTTCTGACTCGTGTTGGCGATCCCCTCTGGCTGACGCCTCCTGCTAATGAAGACTGAACTGGCTGTCATGCAAGGAGATAGCACCGATCGGCGGCCGATGGTGGCGTGTCACTATCACGGTACAGGTCGTCACGGCACGGCCCCTGCTATGTGAGGTACCGCACATCGGCCCGGCCTCGGCGGCGGGTGCCCACTCAACGACGGGGCCGTGTCGATGCGCGCGACGGTGGTGGAAGGCCACCATTGCACTCGTCTCCCAACGACAGACCTCCATGCGCTTCGTCCGAGTACTCGCCGCTGCCGCCCTGACCCTCGCCTCCGCGCAGGCCACCGCCCAGACGGCCAACCTCAAGTTCCAGACTGGACCAGGCAGCAACCCGGTGGCGTACGGCTACTACGTGGGTCCCTTCTGGGGGACGGTGACGTCGGATCCGACCAAGCCGAAGATCGACCTCTATTGCGTCGACGTGCTGAACTCGATCACGTGGGGCAAGACCTGGTCGGCCAACCTGACGAACCTGGCGTCGGGCAACCTCGCCAATACCCGCCATGGCGACGCGAAGCTGGCGAACTATCAGCAAGCGGCCTTCCTGGCCACGCAGTTCACCGCTCCAGGCGTCCAGACGAACATGTGGGGTGGCATCCAAGCCGCCATCTGGAACCTGCTGAATCCAGGGCAGCCGAACGGCGGGACGAACGTCAACCTGAATTCGACTGAGGCCTACTGGCTCGCCCAGGCCAACCTCTGGTCCCAGAACACGCAGGCCGTGTCCGACTTCGACTTCTCGCGCTGGACGATCGTGACAGACGTGAACGCTGCCGGCAACGTCTCCGGTAAGGGTACGCAGGAGTTCCTCACCACCGGCATCACCCCCGAGCCCGAGACGTGGATGCTCATGGGCACCGGGCTCTTCCTGATCGTGGGCTTCGCCTTCAAGCGCGGCCGCATGGTTTGATCGCGGGAACCCCCTTCCCCGCGGTCCGAGGGGGACCGAGTCTCGTGACTCGGTCCCCTTCACTTTTTCCACCTGGTCGCCCCGGCGAGGCTCGCCGCGCCGGGTAGTGAGCCGGGGGCCGGAGCCCACTGCCCTCCCTCGTTCGTCGCTCCGGCGAAGGCCCGAGCCCAGTGGCTTCCCCTGTTCGTCGCTCCGGCGAAGGCCGGAGCCCAGTGTCGTCATATTTCGGCGTTAACGTGACGTAGCGGCGGGCAGTATCGTTTTCATTGCGTCCCCCCTCTCACGCAGGACCATGACCTCACGACGCCTCGACGACGCGGAACCCCTCGTCGCCCCGTTCTACTTCGTCGCCCTGCTCCTCGTGGCGACGCCGACGATCGACTTCGTCACCAGCGTCCTCCCGCTGCGGCCCTCCAACATCGAGTGGCGCTTTGCCTCGGTGGGATTGCTTTCCGGGTTCCTCCTCACGCCGTTGTTAGGCATCCTCATCGCGATGTGCACGGCCGCGATGGCGGGCCAGGCGCGGGTGCAACGCGGGCTCGCGATCCTGAACGCGGTGGCCGCCGTGCTTTCCCTGGTGATCCTGCTCATGTTCCTGCTCGACATCGTGCAGCTGCGCAGCGTGGTGCAGGCCGAGGCCAAGGCGTCGTTCGAGGGAGCGGCGGTGAAGGCCGTGCTCAAGCACGTGTCGTTCCTCATCGCGGCGGGCTGGCTGGCGCGGCGCGGCTTCCTGGCCTCGCGTTGGGCCCGCGAGGGGACGAAACGACCGGCCGCGGCCATCATCATCGGGTGACGATTGGTCCCTGCCGCGCTCGACTGGGCGGCGGGGGGCACCGATGACCGCCGCCGGATAACGGTTCGTCCACCTTTGTCTTGTCGCGGCGACCGGAATCGCCCATTATCGATGACGGAGGGCGGCAGGCCAGCCGCACCCATCTCATGCTGTTTCGACGCCTTTCCCAGTCCTCGAGTGGGTCGCTCCTCACCGTCGTTGAAATCTACGGCGTGAGCGTGGTGACCCATGTCGTTCTCTTCGGCGCGCTGTTCATGCCTCCGCGCACGATCGTCGAGAACACGGAGATTCCAGAGTCGTTCGAATGGGCGAAGTTCCTGCTGCCCAGGGACCGCACGCCGTCATCGGTCGGCGTGCGCGAACGTCTGACCTTCATGAGCACGCCCGCGCCCGGCGGTCAGGGCACGCTGCTCGACGCCGCCCGCGAGCCGGAACGCCTGCAGCTCGAGTTGCCCGCGGGCACGGAGCAGGACGAGCTGGCCGATGTCGCCGCCGCGCCTCCACCTACACCGGAAGTGCCAGGCGGTGAGGTGATGACCGTGCTGGAGGTGGACACCGCTGCGGTGCGCGTCGAGGACAGCGCCGCGCCCCCGTATCCGCCGACGATGCTCGACAAGCGCATCGAGGGTTCGGTGGCCGTGCAGTACGTGGTGGACACGACGGGGACGGCCGACACCGCCAGCTTCGTCATCCTCTCGA
The DNA here is from genome assembly GCA_014379705.1 of Gemmatimonadaceae bacterium. GTDB lineage: Bacteria > Gemmatimonadota > Gemmatimonadetes > Gemmatimonadales > Gemmatimonadaceae > RBC101. The sequence goes on along the minus strand of JACMLI010000330.1, from coordinate 1,018 downwards.
CCACGCACCAGGACTTCGCCAAGTCCGTGCGCTCCGTGCTGCCGTTCATGCGCTTCCGCTCGGCGATCATGAACACGCAAAAGGTGCGACAGCTCGTGCAGCAGCAGTTCTCGTTCAAGATCGACACCACGCTGATCCAGCAGCAACAGCAGGAACGCAAGAAGCCCTGAGCGCCACCATGGCCGAGGGACGTCCCTTTCCCGATACCCGCCCGTCGGTCGTTCGCGACGCGATCGATGTCGATCCCGCGGCGCGGGCGCGCGGGCTGGACGCGATGGCCCGGGCGTACTGGGAACCCACGCACGCGTACGTGCGCTTGCGCTGGCGCACCGACGACGAGAGCGCCAAGGACCTGACACAGGAGTTCTTCGCCCACGCGCTCGAGCGCGAACTCCTGCACCGTTACGACCCGGCGCGCGCCAAGCTCCGCACCTACCTCCGGCTCTGCATCGACTCGTTCGTCGCGAACGCGTTCAAGGCCGGGCGTCGGCTCAAGCGCGGCGGTGCCGAGACGCACATCGATGTGTATAGCGTCGCGGAGTTCCTCCCGACCGATGGCCGGGAAGACGCGGAGGCCGCGTTCGAGCGCGAGTGGATCCGCGCGCTCTTCTCCGGCGCCGTCGACGCGCTACACGCCGAATGCCTGCGCACGGGGAAGGAGACGCACTTCGGGGTCTTCCACCGCTACGACATCGAGGAAGCGGAGGCGGAACGGCGGTCGACGTACGCCGACCTCGCGGTGGCCTTCGACATCCCGGTGACGCAGGTGACGAACTACCTCGCCTGGGCCCGTCGCCGCCTCCGCGCGCACGTCCTCGAGGTGTTGCGCGCCCAGTGCGGCAGCGACGCGGAATACCGCGACGAGGCCCGCGCCCTGCTGGGCGTGCGCGGGTGACCAAACTCTCGGATGCAGCGGTCGCGCGCCTCCGGGAGCTCGACACGACGCCGCACCCCGAGGGCGACCGGTACGCAATCCTCGACGAGCTCGGGCGCGGCGGGATGGGCATCGTCTATCGCG
>JACMLI010000329.1 GCA_014379705.1 Gemmatimonadaceae bacterium | reverse complement strand
TGGCCGTGAGGGAATCGACACGTCCCTGCGCCGCGACAGAATCCGATTGGGGAATGACCTCGCGCGACGCCGATTCCGGCATGCAGATCGCGGGAATCAGGAGGAGGGAGAGGGGGGCGTAGCGGAGGATTCTCATGGTCGGAGGGTCGGGTAGTCGGGTGGTCGGGTGGGGACGGGTGGCCAGTCGTTGGGTCTTTCCACCCGACCACCCGACTCCCCGACTCCCCGACCGCGGCGTCCCTACGGGACGACGCGCGGCCGACCGATCACGTACTCCTTCGGCGGCGTCGCTCCCATGAGGTTCGTCACGAAGTAGTCCCAGCGCCGGCGCATCATGTAGTTGGAGTCCGAGCCGTAGCCGTGGCGCGCGTTCGGGAGCATCAGGAGGTCGAAGTCCTTCCCCGCCTTGATCAGCGCGTCCACCACGAGGGTCGTGTTGTACGGCGGCACGTTGTCGTCCATGCCACCGTGGGCCAGCAGCAGCTTGCCCTTGAGGTCCTTGGCGTATGTCTGGTTCGCCTCGGCGGCGTAGTTGTCCGTGTTGCCGTTGCGGGTCAGCAACCCCTGGTAGCGCTCGCCCCAGTCGTCCTCGTAGTTGCGGTTGTCGTGGTTCCCTGACTCGGCAATTCCTACATCGAAAAAGTCGGGGTGCCGGAACATTGCTGCCGCCGTGGCGAAGCCGCCGCCGGAGTGACCCCAGATCCCCACCTTCTCGCCGTCGATGAACCGATAACGCTGCGCGAGTTCCCTGATGCCCGCGACCTGGTCGGGAATCGTGTTGTCTCCCATGCGACCGTAGTACGCATCATGAAACGCCTTTGAACGCCCCGGCGTGCCCATGCCGTCGATCGCCACCACGACGAAGCCCAGTTCGGCCAGCGCCTGGTGGTCGCCGCGTGACGGCGCAAACATGCGTGGGCCGACGCTTCCCGATTGCGGCCCCGGGTAGATGTAGTCGATGATCGGATACTTCTTCGTCGAGTCGAGGTTCGACGGCGTGAACATCAATCCATAGATGTCCGTCGTGCCGTCGCGCGCCTTCATCCGAACCGGTGTCGGGGGCTTCCATCCCGTGGCGACAAGGCGCGAGATGTCGGCCTGCTCGAGCGACTGTACCAACTTCCCCGCGCCATCACGCAGGATGGCGACCGGCGGCGTCGTCGGCGTGGACAGCGCATCCATGAAGAACTTGCCGTCAGGAGAGAGCGTCACGACGTGGTTCGCGTCTTCGGGCGTGAGAAGCGTCTGGCCCTTCCCGTCGAAGCCCACTTTATAGAAGTGCTGGTAGTAGGGGTCTCGCCCCGCCTCCTTGCCATTCCCCGTGAACCAGATCGTCCGCGTCTTCTCGTCGACGCGCACGACGTCGCTCACGTTCCCGTCGCCGCTCGTGATGCGATGCTTCACCGCGCCACTCGTCAGGTCGACGAGGTACAGGTTCACCCAGTTGTCCCGCTGCGACCACCAGATGAGCTCATTCGTCGTCGGGAGCACGCGCCAGAGATTTTCGGTCAGGGAGGCGTCACCCACCTGTGTCTGGCTCTTCTCCTCGAACACCGTGCGCACGGCACCGGTGGTGGCATTGGCGATCCGGAACGTCGCCGTCTTGTGGTCGCGCGAGCTCGAGATGAACGCGAGGTGCGAGCCATCAGGATACCATTGCACGTCGCAGATCGTCCCGCCATCGCACGAGATGTGGTCGGAGACCGTGGAACGATGCGGGTCGGCCGGCATCTGCAGGCGCACGACGCGCGGCTTGCCCGGCACGAGGTTGATGATGACGCGCTGCACCGTGAAGATCAGCGAGTCGCCGGGCATCGGGTACTTCCAGGTCTCGATCCGCGGAGTGCCCACGTTCGTCGCCACGAGGTGCATGTCGCGGACGCCGCGTCCATCGTGCTGGAACGTCGCGACCGCCTTCGAGTCCGGGGACCACGTGATCACCGGGTTGTCGTTATGCACCCACCCCGCGTTGTTGGTCGCGTACCCGAAGTCCTTCACCCCATCGGTTGTGAGCTGTGTCTCGGCGCCGGTGGCCAGGTCGCGCGACCAGAGATTGAAGGCCCGGATGAACACGGCGGTCTTGCCATCGGGCGATACGCTCGCGTTCCGCGGCGGCGTCGGCATCTGACCCGCCGCGGTGCAAGCGTATCCCGGCACTTCGCACTCGAACTGCTTCCCTTGCAGCGAGACCGTCACCGCCTTTCCGTCCGCCGAGAGGTCGAAGCCCTGGAAGGGCAGCCGATTCCCATCGATCGTCGATCCGGCGACCGGAGTGAGCGCGGCCGCGAGGCGGGCATGGTCGAACGCCGGCTCCCGCGTCTTGCGCGCCGGGTTCACCAGGTAGAAGGCGCTGCCGCTTGCCGTCGTGCTGCGATAGTAGAAGCGACCGTCGGCAAGCCACGTTGGCCGCCCGGCCGATCCGATGAGCAATGGGTTCGCGTTGGGGGCGAGGTACCGCTCGGCGCGAGCGTAGTCCTCGTCGGTGAGTTGCCTGGGTGACTGGGCCAACAGCCCCCCGGCGACGGGGAGGGCGAGGATCAGGAACGCAGCACGATGAAGGCGCATGGCAGGCTCTGGGAACGTGGGTCGAAGTCCCTGAAGATGACCGAACGCCACGGGCGCCGCCACGACTTCCGCTCCGGCTCGTCACTGCGAGAATGCGAAGCGGGGCCGATCCGTGATGGACCGGCCCCGCTCACCTCACTGTCGAACTACCGAGCGCAGGTCACGACCGGGTGGATCGGCGTGAACATGCTCCAGGTGAGAGCTCGAACGAGCCCATTCAGGAACGAATGCTCGACCATCACCTTCGACACGCCATTCGGGCACGTCGCCCGCGTGTTGATCGTATCGGGTGGGACGAGTCCGAAAACCCATGACTTCTGCCACGGCAGGTCGATCTTGGTCTCGCCAGCCGGAGCGCCTGTCTCGACCGTGGTGCGGAAGCAGCCGACACTCGAAATGAGCACGGCGCAGAGAAGTGCTTTCCGGATCATCGGGAGACCTCCGACTGTGTGGTGGACGACGTTTCCCAGACCACGGCGACTGGAGCGCCATGTTCGCGGGACATCTGGGCTGCGAGGGCAAGGGAGGCGGCGGGCGACTGACCCAGCGGCACCTGCAGCGTGCTGGCGTCGAGCGACGCGCGCCCGCCGGCACATGTGACCGTCACGTCCCACGGAACCCAGATGCCCAGCGTCACGGCCGCACCAAGCCAGTTCAAGACCGTGAACTTCGACGCCACCAGCGCCACGCCGCCGGGGCACTCCGCTCGAACGTTGATCGGCTTCGCCTCGATCAATCCGAAGACCCACGTCGACGTCCACGGCTTCTTGACCGTCGTGGCTCCCGGCGCCAGGCCGGTCGAGACCACCTGATGGTAGCACCCACTGAGCAGGACGCACGCGGCGACTGCTGCACCCAACCTGACTCGTGTCAGCACAGCCCCTCCTCGTTCTATCGTGATTGACAATCGCGCGCGTCGATCATGCAGAGGCCGCTGACACGAGTCAACCCCGGCAGCTCAATGGGCGGGGTGGCGAAAAAAACCGGAATGCGTGATTCGAGATTCGTGATTCGGCGTGATTGGTATTCGCTGTGGCCTGCTGGAGAACCGATTGTTCAATCCGCTTTTCCTTACCCGAATCACCAATCCCGAATTACGATTCCCGGCCTTCATCACGCCTCCTGCAACGCCCGGATGTCCAGCTTCTGCATCTTTAGCATGGCCTGCTGGGCGCGCCCCGCCTTCGCCCGGTCCTGGTGGCCGAGG
>JACMLI010000038.1 GCA_014379705.1 Gemmatimonadaceae bacterium | reverse complement strand
GTAGATGTAGTTCACGTGCCAGTTCCACTGGAAGTTGTTCACGTGACTGAGCACTTCGCGGCGACCGTCAGGATACACGGCCTCCATCATCATCGCCCTCCCGCGCATGTGCATGTGCGGCTGGAAGTTCTCGATGCGAGCGGGCGCCTGCAGCTGGTAGAAGTTCTGCGTCACCGTCTTCTGGCCCGGCGGGATGTCGAGTTCGGAACCGGCGGCGACGTTGAAGAAGCGCAGCACGGTGCGGTTCTTCGGCGTGTAACCCTTCGGGTAGTACCAGACGCCAAGTTCGACCTGGTCGTCCTCGACGGCCTTGCCGATGGCGTGATAGTGCACTTCCCAGCGGATCTTTGCGCCGGGGAGGAGCAGCTTGCCAGCGTCCTCGTTGTAGATCTCGCCCGCCTTGCCAACGGCCCATTCCATGAACAGGCCGGCCTGCATCGGGTTGGAGTGCAGGTGAGCCGCGGTCGAGGCGATGTTGGTGACGCCCTGCTCCGGTTGCTCGAGCATCGTGAGGACATGGTGCACGACCTGGCGCCCCGGCAGCGACGGCTTGATCTCGATGGCTCGCACCCAGCGCGGCTCCGTGAGGTTGGTCTCGGTGAGCGGCCGCCACCACTTGTCCTGGCCGCGCGACATCACGTCGTACGGGGCGCTCTTCACCACGAGGTCCGGCGGGCCACCGAGCTTCTCGGTGAGCTGCCAGTTGCGTTCATCGGGCCATGTCGCCGGACCCGGGAGCGCCGCGGGGTCCCCCATCGGCGTGCCACCATCGACCCAGTCGCTGATGGTCTTGATCTCGGCGTCGGTGAGGGAGCGATCGTTCTTGAACTCCTGAATGCCGACCGTGCGATCGAGGTGCCACGGGGGCATGGTGCGGGCCTGCACGCGCAGCTTGATCTTCTTCGCCGCCTTCTGCGTCTCCGCGTAGCTGGTGAGGGACATCGGCGCGATGGAGCCGGGGCGATGGCACGTCTCGCATTTCGCCCGGACGATCGGGGCCACGTGGCTCGCGTACGTCACCGCCTCCGCGCGCGTGGCCGCCGGGGCCGGATCGGTGTGCACCGTCGCGACGCCGGCGAACGCGATCGCTCCCGTGGCGGTGGGCCACAGCAGTCGGGAGAGTCTGGACATGGGCATGGCGGGCTCCTGCCTAACGAGTGACCGTGACCTTCAGGAACGCATTGGACCAGCAGCACTGCGCATGCCCCGCCGCCTCGACGCCACTCGCGTCGTTCGCGCGCACGCGAAGGACGTAGTCGCCGGGCGCGGAGAACGTGGCCGTCGTCGTGGCCTTGCCTGACGCGTCGGCCTTCGGGCGCTCGTTGGCGAAGGTCACCGCACCCGGACCCTGGTGCGTGAACCAGGTCAGGGCCACCGGAACGCCAGCTCGGCCCCCGCTCGAGATGGTCGGGCGCAGGGTGCCGTCATCCGTCGCCCAGACGTCAATCGTGAGCGCCTTGCCGACGCTCGTGCTCAGCGGGCCTCCCGTAATGCCTCCGGGCCCTGCCCCTTCGGGACCGCTCGGCCCGAAACGCAGTCGAGGCGGCGTGTTCGCAGAGCCTGCTTCTCCCTCCAGCGCATCGATCTGCCAGTCGGTGGCCAGGCTCCCCGGAATGGCGACGCTGTCCCCGCGCAGCACGAGCGTCCACGTCAGGCGCCTCGTGCCGAAGTCGGCCGGGACGCGGACCGCAAAGACGCCCCAGTGGCGTCGGGGCGAGAACTGCGTTGGCTGCGTGCCATTGAACGGCGCCGGCGAGATGAAATTCGCGGCGCCGAGGGGCACGTCGAGGACCTCGGACTCGTTGCGGTTGAAGTAGCCAAACGAGAGGCTGTAGGTGCCGTCCGCGTTCTTGTACCAGCCTTCGAACACCGGAGTCACCGTCTGACCGCGCTCACGAGCCGGCGACAGGGGAAGGCTGCCTTGCGCACCCGAGGCTCCCGAGCTGGTCAGCAGGCCGCCGACAACGATCGCGAATCGCCAACGTGACATTGCTCTCCCGCGTGTGACCGCCGCGCCCGCTGCTCCCGGCGCTATCACTACGTTCGTGGCGCTGGGGGGCGCTGAAAACTCGCCCCTGGTCGCTCGGGCTACGGCCGGAGCGACGCCTAGCG
>JACMLI010000328.1 GCA_014379705.1 Gemmatimonadaceae bacterium | reverse complement strand
AGCGATGCAACAAGGGGTTGGTGGAAGTCACGCCGATCGAGTCGCCCGACGATATCGCCCTGCTCAAGCGCCTGCTCGAGCGGCACGTGCGCCTCACGGGAAGCGCGCGCGCCAGGCGGGCGCTGCGCCAATGGGAGACCACGCTGGGGGCCTGCGTGCGCGTCCTGCCGACCGAATACCGTCGAGTCCTCGAACAACAAACCAGGGAGAGAATCACGCATGGGCGACGCGAGCGGAGTGTCGAGCGGCCGGCAGGAGAGGCGGTTGCGGCCGGTGGGCGAACGGACGACGGACTGGCGCGAGCTGTACCTGCCTGACGACACCACGGTCACGCGCGGCCAGGCGGGGCGCTGCATGGACTGCGGCGTGCCGTTCTGCCAGGGCGACACCGGGTGTCCCGTGCAGAACGTCATTCCGGAATGGAATGCGCTCGTGAATGCCGGGCGCTGGCAGGAGGCGAGCGCGGCGCTCCACGCGACGAACAACTTTCCGGAGCTCACCGGGCGGCTGTGTCCGGCGCCCTGTGAATCGGCGTGCGTGCTCGGACTCGTCGACCAGCCGGTCACCATCCGGAACATCGAGCAGGCGATCGCCGATCGGGCGTTCAGGGAGGGATGGATCACTCCCGTACCCTCCGTGACGCGCATTGGACATCGTGTGGCGATCGTCGGGTCTGGCCCCGCTGGCCTTGCGGCCGCACAGCAGCTCGTGCGACAGGGGCACGACGTCGTCGTCTTCGAGAAGGACGATCGCATCGGCGGGCTCCTGCGCTACGGCATCCCCGACTTCAAGCTCGGGAAGTCCGTGCTCGAGGCCCGCTTGCGGCAGTTGGAGTCGGAGGGCGTGACCTTCGAGCCCGGGGTGAACGTGGGTGTGGACTTCGACGCGAGCGTCCTGCGCGCCGACTTCGACGCGGTCCTCATTGCCACGGGGGCGCGCCAGGCGCGGGACCTGGTCGTCGAGGGACGCGACCTCGCGGGCGTCGAGCGTGCCATGGACTTCCTGTCGCTGCAGAATCGCGTGGAGGCCGGCGACGGGGTCGACGTCCCCAAGCGGCTTTCGGCGCGCGGGAAGCACGTCATCGTCATCGGGGGTGGTGACACCGGATCCGACTGCGTGGGCACCTGCCACCGGCAGGGGGCGCGATCGGTGCTCCAGGTCGAAGTGCTCGCACAACCCCCCGTGTCGCGTGATGCGAGCACGCCGTGGCCGCTCTGGCCGCTGCAACTGCGGACCTCGCATGCCCACCTCGAGGGCGGGCAACGGCAGTGGGAGGTGCGCACGACCCGCATTGTCGGCTCGGGGGGGAAGGTGCGCGCCGTCCAGGCGATGCGCGGGGCGGGAGAGACCGTCACGCTCCCTGCAGACCTTGTGTTGCTCGCGATGGGCTTCACTGGCGTCGAGCCGTCACCACTGTACGAGGTCCTCGGTGCGACCCTTGGCCCTCGGGCCACCGTTCCTACCGACCGGACGCATGCCACGGTGACCGAGGGCGTCTTCGCCGCGGGGGACGCGAGGCGTGGGGCGTCGTTGATCGTGTGGGCGATTCGCGAAGGTCGCGACGCCGCCGCGGCGATCGGGAGGTACCTGGCTCGTGCGGGAGCACGACGCCCGGCGCCGATGTCGCGTTTCGCCGCGTCCGGACGCATCGTAGGGCATGCCGACTCGCTCTCCTGATACCCGCACTCGTCCGTCGCTCGCCGCGATGGACGTGGACGGCCGCAACATTCGATACCTCGATAACGGCATCGGCGAGCCTGTGATCCTGGTGCATTGCTCGAGCGCCACGCACCGGGAGTGGCTGGGCACCATTCAGGCGCTCGGCGAGGGCTATCGCACCCTCGCCCCAGACCTCATCGGCTACGGCAAATCGGACCTGTGGCCTGATGGTGTGGCATTCAACCCGAATGCCGACGTGGAGCTGGTCCGCGCCCTGGTGGACAGGGCTGGAGCCCCCGTTCACCTCGTGGGCCACTCGTATGGCGGCGCCATTGCCCTCGAGGTGGCGCGCGTCGCCGGCGACGCGATTCGCACCGTGACGCTCATCGAGCCCGTGACCTTCCACGTGTTGCGCGAGGCCGGACGCGACGTGGAATGGAAGGAGGTGCGCGGTATCGCCGAGTCGGTGCGCTCACGCGTCGATCGCGGGGACCTGGCGGGCGCGGCAGGCATCTACATGTCGTACTGGATCGGCCGCATCCGCTGGTGGTTGATGCCGCGGCGGCAGAAGGCCTCCATCGTGCGAACGGTCACGAAGGTCGCGCACGAGTTCGGGATGATCGGCGGGACGACCATCGCCCTCGACGCCTATCGAGCGATCGCGTCGCCGGTGCGCCTCATCGCGGGGAGCCGGACGCGTGCGACGGCGCGCGCCGCTGTCGACGTGTTGTCTGCCGCGCTGCCGAATGCCCATGTGCGGGTCGTCGAGGGTGCCGGTCACATGAGCCCATTTACGCACGCGGATGCCGTAAGCGCGCTCGTCGTGGAGCACGTCACCCGGGGAGAGCGCTGAAACGAGCTTCTGGGGTGGGGTCGCGGGACCGGTGACGGGTGGCGAAAGCGCCCTGGGAGAGGCACGTTCACGCGCCCTCGCTGTGCCGTGCCTTTACCTCCGGAGATCGTATGCGCGGTCGAAACGGTATCTCCTTGATGCTCCCCGTGGCATCCCTCGCCCTTGTTGCGGGATGCGCCGCAGGGGAGACCGACCCACCAGGTACGGGTGCCGCGACCAACCTGCGCTTCGCCGTGTCGATCGACGCAAGGACAAGTGCGAATCCGCTCGACGGACGCGTGCTCGTGTTCATCGCAGCCGATGAAACGGGACGCAACTCGCAGTTCACGAGCGACCCTATCGGCGTCGGGTTCAACGCCAGCATGCCCGAGCCCCGCTACCTACTGAACGACTTCGACAACACCGCGCAGGCCTTCGGAGTGGACGTCGAGGACCTCGCTCCCGGCGCCAGCGCGATCGTCGATGGCACCACGCTCGGCTACCCCGTCGAATCGCTCGGCAACCTCCCAGCCGGCGAGTATTGGGTGCAGGGCATGCTCCATGTCTACGAGACGGTCAGGCGGGTTGACGGCAAGATGCTCAAGCTCCCGATGGATCGGGACGAGGGCCAGCAGTGGGCGAGCGCTCCCGGGAACCTCTACAGCGATCCCGTGAAGGTGCGCATTGACCCCTCACGCAGCGACACCATCACCATCCGCCTTACGAAAAGGAACCCACCGATCGAGCCGGCGAAGGACACGAAGTACGTGAAGCACCTTCGCATGAAGAGCGAACTGCTCTCGAAGTTCTGGGGGGGCGACATGTACCTCGGCGCGATCGTCGTGCTGCCGGAGGGCTT
>JACMLI010000327.1 GCA_014379705.1 Gemmatimonadaceae bacterium | reverse complement strand
GATCTTGTGGCCGGAGATCGTGAGGTAGTCGACGGGCAGGGACTTGAGGTCGATCTTCACCTTGCCGAATGCCTGCACGGCATCGGTGTGGAACAGTGCGCCGCGCTCCTTGGCGATGGCGGCCAGGGTGGGGATGTCCTGGATGACCCCGACCTCGTTGTTCACCCACATGACGCTGACGACCGCCACCGATCCATCGACCAGTGCCTCATAGCTCGCGGCGACGACCGTGCCGTCGGTGTTCATCTCGACGAGGCGCTCCTCGCCCCCTTCCTTCTGCACCTGGTGCACTGCGGCGAGCACGGCCTTGTGCTCGATCGGCGTGCTGACCACTGCCGGGCGTGTGTGGCGGACTGCACGCCACGAGCCGAGCAGGGCAAGGTTGTCCCCTTCGGTGCCCCCTGACGTGAAGCAGAGTTCGTCCGGGAGGGCGCCAAGACACTTCGCCACTCGCTCCCGGGCCTCGTCGAGGGCCGTACGGGCCTCACGGCCCCAACGGTGCACGCTCGACGGGTTGCCAAAACGCGGCCCGAAGAAGGGCAGCATCGCCTCCAGGACCTCGGGTCGGACCGGGGTCGTGGCGGCGTAGTCCAGATAGATCGGGCTGCTCATGACATAAAAAAATGCCCGGTTCGCCGGGGGGATGGTAGGCCCTCGGACGTTCAGTCCGAGCCTAACCCAGATCCACGTCCCCCCGCCGAAAGCGGCGAATGGCCACGGTGAGCAGGACGACCGCCAGTGCCGCGCAGGCGGCGCTGGTCCACCAGGCGATGCCCTCGATCCCGAGATCGCTCGTTGCCGCGGCTAGGCGCTCGCGCATCTCGGTGGGGAGGACCTGGGTGAGGCCGAAGGGCAGCATTGTGGCGACGAGCAGGATCACGCCAAACAGCTGCTGCGCTTGCCGGACGGTGGCCGCGCGCAGGGAGACGAGCACCCCGAGCCCGGCGACGAAGAACGCCGAAGCTCCGAGGAGCGCGAGGAGGGCAAAAAAGCGCTCGGCCGACATCGACTCCGCGCGATCGCCGTACCTCACGTGGACGGTGATCATGCCGATCGCGAGGTTGCTCAGTGCGAACGCGTAGCCATAGAGCACGGCCGCGAGCACCTTGCCCAGCAAGATCGACGCGTCGGAGAGTCTCGTGGACAGGAGCGTCTCGAGGGTGTGCCGTTCGCGCTCACCGGCGACCGAATCCGAGACGATGGTCGACGTCATGCTCGACGTGAGGAAGGGCCAGTAAAAGAACATGACCGCGAAATTCGCCCATCCGGGCCCGAGCTGGAGCGGCACGAAGATCCCGAGGAAGAAGACGACGAGGAGGATCGACCAGCCACCGCGCCGAAAGCGCATGAACTGGTCGAGGATCTCCATCCACTCCTTGTGGGCCACCGTCCACGTGTCCCGAATCATTGCGTCGTCCCCGAGGCGGGATCGACGAGGGACAGGAACGCCTCCTCGAACGTGGCGCGCTCCGGCCGCACTTCCTCGATGTCCACGCCCTGCGCGGCGAGCCAGCGCACGAGGTCCGGCGTGGTCACCCCGTTCCGCACCTCGATGCGGAGGTCGCCGCCCGCCCGCGTGGCCAGCGCGACGCCCTCCACCATGCCTAACGCTTCGATCAGCGCGTCGGTCACTCCCGCGCTGGCGGTGACGAGGATGGCCCCGCTGTGCCGCCCCATGCGCAGCGCGTCCGGCGTGCCGAACCCCGTGAGCATCCCGCGCCGCACCACGCCAACGAGCGCGCACAGGCGCTCGGCTTCCGCAAGGTTGTGCGTCGTGAGGAAGACCGTCACCCCTTCGTCGCTCGCCAGGCGGGCCAGTTCCTCGCGCAGCGACGCACTGGCGACGGGATCGAGGCCGGCGGTGGGTTCGTCGAGGAAGACGAGGGGCGGGCGGTGCAGCACCGCGCGTGCCACCGCCAGCCGCTGCTTCATGCCACGGCTCCACGTGCCCACGACCTCCTCGCGGCGCTCCCAGAGTCCAAAGCGGGACAGCAACTCATGGATCCGGGTGTCGCGGGTGTGCCGTGGCATGCGCCAGATGCGCGCGAAGAACTCGAGGTTCTGCCGGGCGCTCAATCGCTCGTAGAGCCCGTGGTGCTCGAGGAGCGCGCCGGTCGAGGCGCGCACCGCGTCTCCCTCGCGTGCCGGATTCCGCCCCAGGACCTCGACGTAACCCGAGGTCGGCTTCGCGAGGCCGAGGAGGACGCGAATCAGCGTCGTCTTGCCCGCGCCGTTGGGCCCGAGGAAGCCGAAGACGATGCCCGGTGGCACGTCCATCGTGACATGATCGAGCGCCCGCACGTTCCGGAAGTCGCGCACGAGGTCGTGCACGCGGATCGCGGGACCGGTCATCGCGCCCGCGGTCGCAGCACGGCGCGCACCGGCGCGGCGTCGAGCCCTTCCAGGCGCAGCGGCGGTGCGACGAGTTCCCAGGGGCCGGCCTCGATGTCGCGCAGGTCGAGGTTCTCCAGCACGTACGCCCCGCCGTCGAAGAGCAGGTGGTGGTTGCGCAGGTCCTTGCTCTCGCGGTCGTCGACCGATGGCGAGTCCACGCCGAGCAGCCGCAGGCCACGGCGCAGAAGCGCCGCGATGCACGCCGACGAAAGCGATGGCCAGGACGCAGGGAAGGTGCCCTCGGCAATCGTGGTGCCACCGCGGAGCAGCAGGCGTTCGATCGTTCCCTCGTCAGGCAGCCGCAGCGCCTCCAGCTCGATCTCCCCCCCGACGTCGCGCACGTCGCTGACCCAGGCCGGCCCGATGAATGCCTCGATCGGGAGCTGGTGCGACGCCGCGCCACCGTCGCGTACGTGCAGCGGGGCGTCGGCGTGCGTGCCCACATGCGGACTCCCCGACGTCGCCGACACGTTGACGCTCGCGCCCTGTGACATCTGCCACGTCCAGCGACAGTCGAACGGCGTGTCCCCCGGCCACTCCGGCGTCCCTGGTCGGAGCAGCACGCTGGCGTCGCGCCAGCGCTCGTCAGGCACTGCGCGTCGCGCCAAAGACCTTGGCGCGTCCCTCCCACAGCCGCGGGAAGAAGCGTTGCTGCATCGTGCGCTGCAGGTACTTGGCGCCCATGGTACCGCCGGTGCCCCCGGTCAGCGGGCCGATGATACGCTCGACCAGCTGTACGTGCAGGAAGCGCCAGAGCCCGAAGCCCTGCTCGTACTCGATCAGGCTCTCCGCCAGGAGGAAGTGCGCTGTCTGGTCTGCGGCCTCGTACACCTGCTCGAGGGTTGCGCCGTGCTTCTCGAGCAGGCCGAGGAAAAGCTCCTGGAGCGGCGGGCGCTGGAGCACGTCGACGACGACGGGTGGAAGCGGTCCATGCTCCTGCAGCACGTGCATGAAGTGCTCATCGCGCAGCCCCGACGCGGCTTCGATGGCGCGGAACTGGTGGCTCTGCCCGCCACTGGCGCTCCCCAGGTAGCCACGGAATTCCACAAAGCGCTGGGGAGGCAACGTGTCGAGGGCCGACAGCTGTGATGCCACGATGCGCATCAGCGCATTGAGGCGTCGCATCGTCGTGAGCGACGCGAGCGTGTCGGCGTTCCCGAGGTGCGTCGTGAGGATCTTCAACTCGTGCAGCATCACCTTGAACCAGAGTTCACTCGCCTGGTGGACGACGATGAACAGGAGTTCGTCGGGATGTTCGGGAACGGAGCGGGCTTGCTGCAACTGGAGGAGGGCATCCACGTGCAGGTACGAACCGTAGGTCACCTCGGCGTGTGTCGAGTCGGTCAAAACGTGGATACCTCCAGCAAGGTCAGGTCGTCGATGCGCATTGTCTCGGTGGTGAAGAATGGTTCCCCGTACTTCACGCGGATGAGCGAGCCATAGTGCGCGGAGTGATGGCGGATGATGTCGGCGAGGGGTTCGCCATTGGGGTACACCTCGCCGGCCTGGGTGGCGCCCGCGAACTGCGAGCTGAACTCGGCGATCGCGGCGAGCTTGGCCTCGAAGGTGTCCGTGATGTCCACGACGAAGGTGGGACGCACGAAGTCTTCTCGATACGTGATGGCGTGGACGATCTTGTGCGGGCGGAACGCCGGCACCTCGGGGTCGAGCTTGCGCAGCCCGGCGATGAACACCGCGTCGCGAATCAGCTCGGCGGCAACGCGATGGTCGGGATGCCGCCCGAAGGGTGCGGGGGCCGGGGCGATGACGACCCGCGGTCGCAACTCGCGGAACACGCGGGCGAGCTGCTGCCGCGTCTCCGGCGTGTTGGTGATGCCGGCGTCGGGGAGGCCTAACGAGCGACGCACGCTCACCCCGAGGATCTTCGACGCCCGCTGGGCCTCCTCGGCGCGCAGTTCGGGCGTGCCAAGGCTCGCCGTTTCGCCCCGCGTGAGGTCCAGGATGCCAACGCGCTTTCCCTGTCGCGCGGCCCGGGCGAGCGTGCCCCCGCAGATCAGTTCAGCGTCGTCCGGGTGCGGCGCCACCGCCAGGATGTCGAGATTTGACATGCCCGAAACCTAGCGCGGCGTGGAGACCGCTGCAGGCAGCCCCGCTATTCGTAGCGAAGTGCCTCGACGGGGTCCATGCGCGCCGCCCGGCGGGCGGGGACGAGTCCGAAGGTCACGCCGATGCCGATGGAGATCACCACGGCCACGATGGTGTAGCTGATCGGGGTCGCGGCGCTCACGTTGACCAGGAGGGAGATGCCCTTGCCGATCGCAAGCCCCGCCGCGATGCCGAGGACGCCACCGATCCCGGTGAGCGTTGCCGCCTCGATCAGGAACTGCATCATGATGTCGCGTCGCGTCGCGCCTAACGCCTTGCGGACGCCGATCTCCCGCGTCCGGCTCGTCACCGAGACCATCATGATCGCCATCACCCCGATGCCCCCGACCAGCAGGCCCACCGACGACAGGGCCACCATCACGAGAAAGAAGGCCCCCGTCAGGTTGTTGAACACCTCGAGGATCTGCCCCTGCGTCATGAAGTCGAAGTTGTCCTTCGTCGACGGCCGGAGCCCGCGCATCTCGCGGAGCGAGATGCGCACCGCGTCCTGCGCATCGTCCACCGTGACGCTGGCACGTGGCTTGACGATGATGAACTGCTCATTCGTCTTGTCGATCGCGAAGCGCTGGTCCAGCCAGCGATACGGCACGATCGCCGTCGTCTCGACGCCAGGCGGGTCGAAAATGTTCTGCTGCGGCGAGTAGGTCCCGATCACCGTCGCCGGACGCCCGCCGATCTGGACCACCTTGCCGAGGGGATTCTCCTGGCCGAACAGCGTCCCCGTCGTCGACGCTCCGAGCACGGCCACATTCTGGCCCCCGGCGACCTCCTGCCGCGTGAACCAACGACCCGTCGTGAGCTCGCCTCCGATGATCTCGGTGAAGCGGGAATCCGCGCCGTAGATGCGGTTGGGCTGCACACGGACGCCGTTGTACTCCACCCGCCCGATCTTGATGCCCCAGAGCGACGCATAGCTGATCTCGGGCAGGAGCGAAAAGCGCTCCGCCTCCCGCGCCTGCAGGTCGGGGCGAATGCGCACCCACGCCGGCAGGTTGTCGGGATCGACCGGCGTCTGTGAGAAGACCTTCATCACGTAGAACGTGGTGGGACCAGCCGTGCGGATCGTGTTCACGATCTGCTGCTGCACGCCGTTGATCAGCGTGGCGATCGCCATCACCGTGCTGATGCCGATCACGACGCCCAGGACCGTCAGCGCGGAGCGCAGCTTGGAGGTGCGCAGCGTGTCGACGGCCATGCCGACGTTTTCCCGGACCTGGTCGGCGAGACGCATCTACTCGGCCCGCATGGCTGCGATGGGATCGAGGCGTGCCGCGCGTCGCGCGGGATACACCCCGAAGATGATGCCGACGCCAGCGCCCAATGACAGGGCAATGGCGACCGACCACCACGTGACGCGCGTCGGCAGGGGGGACGCCGCCGCCACCGCGGCCGCCATGAGCCAGCCCACCGCCACGCCGAGAAAGCCACCCATGAATGCGAGGGCTATTGCTTCGGCAAGGAACTGGTTCTCGATGTCCTTCGCGCGGGCGCCGAGCGCCTTGCGGATTCCGATCTCGTGGGTGCGCTCGCTCACGGACATCAGCATGATGTTCATGATCACGATGCCCCCGACCACGATGCCGATCGAGACGATGGCCGGGACGATGGCAAACAGCAGTTGGGTCAGCGTCTTCCAGAAATCCACCAGCGCGTCCGACGTCTCGAGGGCGAAGTTGTTCGGCTCCCCGGGGCGAAGGCCGCGGGCCATGCGCATGGCTTCCTCGGCCCGCGCGATCGCCGTGGCGACCTCCTCGGCCGTGCGCATCTTGATCGAGACCGTGGTCGTGGCGCGCCTCCCGAACATCATCTCGAAGCGGGTCAGCGGCATCAGCACGTACCCGTCGAAGGACTGGCCGAGCACGCGTCCCTTCGTGGCATTCACCCCGATGACCTCGAACAGGTCGCCGCGGATTCGCACTTCCTGCCCGATCGGGTCCACCGTCTCGAAGAGCTTCTCCGCGAGGTCGGGCCCCAGGACCGCAACGGGACGTCGTTGCGTGATGTCGACGTCGGAGAGCGCGCGCCCCTGCTCGAGACGGTAGTCCTGCACGATCTGATGCGGCGCCGTCACGCCGAAGAGCAGCACATCCCCTACCGTTCGATTGCGCCAGGTCACGTCGGCACTGGGCGTCGGCCACCCGGATTGCAGCGAAACGGCCTCGGCATCGGGGAAGGCTTGCCGCACGGCCTCGGCGTCGCCGCGCGAGATCAGCGGGCGCCGCCCCATCCGCTCGACCTCTTCATCGACAAACCGCGCGACATTGAGCGGCGTCCGTCGCACCTGGAACGAATTCGCCCCGATCATCGCATCGGCAATGTTCTCCTTCACGTACGCATTCAACCCCTGGATGATCGCAAGCACGGCGACGAGAAAGGTCACCGACACGATGATCCCCAGCAGCGTGAAGAACGATCGCAGCTTGTTGGACCTGATCTGCCCGAGGGCGGTGAAGATGACGTCAGCGAGGGACAACGGTCGGGGGGTCGGGTAGTCGGGTGGTCGGGTGGAAGACCGACGTCGCGCCCGGTTTAGGTGACACTAAAAATAGACGACCGGCCGAAAAAGGGGTGCCCCGGAGAGCACCCCATTTGATCGTAGCGTGAGAACCACCCGACTACCCGACCACCCGACCACCCGACCTAAACAAGCCCCATCTGCTCCTTGAACGCCGAACGTCGGTCGTCGCTGGCGATGATGCCGTCGCGGAGGACCACGACGCGCCGGGCGTGGGCGGCGATGTCGGCTTCGTGGGTCACCATGATGACCGTCTGGCCGCTGGTCGCGAGGTCCTCGAACACCTTCATGATCTCGGTCGAGGTCTGCGAATCGAGGTTGCCCGTCGGCTCGTCGGCGAGGAGGATCGAGGGGTCGTTCACCAGCGCGCGCGCGATGGCCACGCGCTGGCGCTGGCCACCCGAGAGCTCGTTGGGCTTGTGCGTCATGCGGTGCTCGAGTTGCACCTTCTCGAGGGCCTGCTTTGCCTTCCGCTTGCGTTCGTCGGAGCCGATGCCGGCGTACACCAGCGGCAGCTCAACGTTATGCAGCGCCGTGGCGCGGGGGAGGAGGTTGAACGTCTGGAAGACGAACCCGATTTCCTTGTTCCGCACGCGGGCGAGCTGGTCGTCCGTCATCGTCGAGACCAGCATGCCGTTCAGCCAGTATTCGCCCGCCGTCGGGGTATCCAGGCAACCCACGAGGTTCATGAGCGTCGACTTGCCCGAGCCCGACGGTCCCATGATGGCCACGTATTCGTTACGACGGATCGCGAGGTCCACGCCGCGGAGGGCGCGGACGATTTCGCCCCCCATGTCGTATTCACGCTTCAGGCCGCGCGTCACGATCACCCAGCTCTTGTCCGGCGTCGCCCCCGGTTCCTGCACCACGGCCTTTCGTTCGGCCGTGTTGCTCATGTTGTGTTCGCCGGTGGTGGTCAGCGGGTTACCGCTTCCGAATTGGTCGCTCACGATTTCGATCCAGGTGTGGGCTTCTTCTCTTCCTTCTGCTGGCGGACGACATCGCCGTCCTTCAGCTCGCGGATGGCCTGGTACGTGCCCCCGACGATCTTGTCCCCCTGCTTGAGACCGGTAATCACCTCGAAATACCGGTCGCCGGCAATCCCTACCTTTACGGGGCGGAAGGTCACCGTGTTGTCGGCGGCGACCACGAACACCCCTTCCACGTCGCGCTTGCCCACTTCCTTCTGGTTGGCCTTGCCCATCGTCATGGCCGTGTCCCCGGGCGCGATGTTCTCGTTCTCGCGAACGGTGAGGGCAATGATCGGGATCGAGAGCACCTTGGTTCGCACGTCCGTCACGACCTTGGCGGTGGTCGAAAAGTCCGGACGCGTATCGGGGGGAGGATTGAGCAGCTGGATCGTGACCTCGTAGTCGATCGCCTGGTCCGACTGTCCACCCGCCGCCGCCGCCTTCACGGAGCTGTTGGAGATCTCGACCACCCTGCCGAGGAACGTGGTGTCGGGGAAGGCGTCGATCTGCACGACGGCGGAGTCACCCACCGAGATGCGCGAGACATCGGTCTCGTCGACCTTGACCTTGGTCTCGAGGATGGTCATGTCGGAGATCGTGAGCAGCGTGGCTGCGTCCTTGTTGAACGTGCCCGGCACCGCCGTCTCTCCCTGCTCGACCACGAGGCGCGTGATGCGCCCCGTCATCGGGGCGAGGATCGTCGTCTTCGACAGCTTGCTCTTCGCGTCCTGCAGCGCCGCGACCGACTGCTCGACGTTGTGCTCTGCCGACTCGAGCAGCGCCTGGTTCACCTCGAGCGTCGTCTTGAGCTGCTCGAGCTGCTCTTCGGCGATGAGCTGCGCGTTCGTCTTCCGGATCTCCATGCTGCGCTCATAGTTCCGCTGCGCCTGGAGCTGGCTGGCCTTGGCCTGCGCGGCCTGCGCCTTCGACGATGACAGCGCGGCCTCGCTCCGCTGCACGGCGGCGACGTACTCCTGCGGATCGATCTCGAGGAGGAACTGGCCCTTCCGGACCATTTCCCCTTCCTTCACCGCGAGGCGCACGATGCGCCCGGAGATGTCGGCCGCGAGGTCGACCCTGGTGCGGGGCTGCACCTGGCCCGATGCAGTCACCGAGGCAACGAGGTCTCGAGTATCCACCTGTTCCATGCGGACCTCGACCCCCTTGTTGCCTCGCTTGGCCGCCAGGTTCACGGCCACGGCAGCGACTGCGGCGACACCGAGACCGATCAGGGACCAGCGCATTCCCTTGCTCATGTATTCCTTCCTCGCTTAGCGAAGCGGACGTCCGACCGCACCTTCGAGCGCGGCGAACGCCTTGTGAAAGTCGTAGATCGCGTTGATGCGATCGGTTTCGGCACGTTCGTAGTCGCTGCGCGCCTGCGTCACGTCGACGAACGTGTTGGCACCCACCCGGAAGCGCTCCTGCGCCAGGGCGAGGGCTTCGCGTGCGGTGGCGGAGTTCTGCTCCTGCAGTCGCACGGTCTGGTACGCCGTCGTGAGGTTCCGGTAGGCGGACGTCACGTCGGCGGTGAGGCGGAGCTCCTGCTCGCGGAGGCGGTAGCGCGCATCGTTGCTCCCGGCCTGCGCTTCCTGCACGCGCTGTTCGCGCTGGAACCCATCAAAGATGGGCAGCGAGACCTGCACCTGGAAGCTCAACGGGCTGCGCGTCAGCTTCATGGGCCAGGCCGCATTTCCATCGCGGATCAGCGCTTCCTGTGCCGGCGTGAAGGCGATCAGGCCGCACTGTGCCGAAATGCCTGCGAGCCCCGCGCCGCGGCGCACGGAGTCCTGGGTGAAGCACGAAGCCTGGCCGCGCACGGCATCGGAGCGGGCGTCGGCGATCTGTCCGTCGATGTCCCTCAGCTGTTGCGAGAAGCCGGAGATGCCGGTCTGGAGGGAAAGCGTCGGCAGGTAATTGGACTTGGCGGCCGCGATCTGCGCGTCCGAGGAACGCTGGCGCGACTGCTGGGCGATGAGCCCCGGATTGGAACGCCGCGCCAGGTCGAGCACCTGCTGCAGCTGCACCGAGGGCTCCTCGATGCCGAAGGCCGTCGTCAGGCGGACGTCCGCCGGCTGCTCGATGCCCATCTGCTGGAAGAGTCGCAGTTTCTCGAGCTCGGCCGTGTTCTGCTCACGAAGCTTGGCCACCTGCTGCTGGCCCACCTGCACCTCGGCGCGGCGGACATCGAGGGTGGTCGCCGCGCCGACTGCCTGACGCGCCCGGGCCAGTTCGAGCTGGGCCTGCGTGGACACCAGCAGCGTGTCCTGGAACGCGGCCCGCGCCTGGGCCTGCAGCGCATTGAGGTATTGGGTGATGACATTCATCCGCAGCGTGGCGGCCGCGTTCGTCACGTCGGCTTCGGCCGCGTCGAGGTTGGCTCTCTGCTGCCTGATGTTCGCGAAGGACGCGCGGCTGAACTGCGCCTGGACGCTGACGTCACCACTCGACGAGAGCACGTCCGACGTTGAACCAAACGCCTGGCCGGCGAAGAACTGCGGTCGACCCTCTCGATAAGAGGATCCAAACGATGTGCTGACCGACGGCAGGAGATTGCCGTAGGCGCTTCGGACGGCGGCCCCGGCCCGTGAGCGGCCGGACGTGCTGAGGAGGTAGGTCGGGTTGTTCTTGACCGCGAGCTGCACCGCTTCTTCGAGCGTGAGCACCGGCCCCGTGGTCTGGGCGCCGATGATCGACGGCAAGGCGGCAAGAGTCAGTAGGACGAGTCGTCGCATGACGTGATGTGGCGAGGATGAAGGCTGCCGGACGTACGGGACGCCCGTTTCGTCAGTTTCAGGGAGTGAAATGCAACATGCGCCCCGCTGAGTCGCGGGGCGCATGGGACCAGCCGTGCTACGATGATGGCGGGTCGTCGCGCAAGGCGATGACGTTTCGCGCCGGGATCGCCACCTTGATGACCCTGCCACTGGCGTCGATCCACACGTCCCGCGTGGCGCCGGACGGTTCCGTGAAGACCAGGTGCTTCGCTTCGATGGACGCAGCACCCACGGTCAGTTTTTCGCTCCCGCCTTCTGAGGCGCGGAGGACCATCTGCGCGTTGCGCCGCGGGATGACGATCGGGATCGACCCCTGCGCCACGCGTTGTGCGACGAAGTAGTACTGGTGAAAGACGTCGTCATCCACGAGCACTGCGCCCTCCGTCACGACGTACTCCCGCTCCGACGGCCCGCGGGCATTGTCGATCTGGGCGCTGACGCGTCCGCGACCGATGCGGCCCATCCAGCGCTCGCTCGCGCCGCTGGTCCCTTTTACATCGATCGTGTACCGCGACGGGACCCCGCTCGAATCAGACCAGAGCGACGGGTTCATGCGCTTGTCACCGTAAACGACGGTCGCCTTCGACAGGTATTCCATGCCGCTCGCACCGGGCGTTCCGCTGATGCTGAAGTCCTCGCGACCCACACGCTGGCCATTCACCGTGATCGTGAACGACCCGCGATCCAGGGAACGAACCCCCTGGCCGGGGAGCGCCGTGGTGGCCAGGCAGAGAATGGCAAACAGGGAAAGTCGAGTCATGGCAGCCGAATAGTACACCCTTGGCAGGGACCCGTTCTGCCCCCGTAGTGTCACCTACTCTTCGTCGTCGGGGGGTGCAAGGAGCACCTTGTCGCGAATTAACTTCTTGATACGCTTATAGATAGCCTCTCCTTTCGCGGCCGACGCCGAGGAAGGCATTCCCATCGAACCAGGGGACTCGCGGGTGACCTTGAGGTTCGCGCGCTGCATTCGCCGCATTCCGCTGCTCGAGGGAATCGGGAAATCCTCGGCCAGGGACATTTCCACCAGCTCGGGGCAGAGATAGAGCATGAGCGAAGTGTCGATCTCGTCTCCGTGCATGGCCCCCAAGGGGCTGTCCGTCGCCTCTGGCATGACGACGCCGAGCACGTCCACAACCTGCACGCGCGCGGCGGTGGTGATTACCGTCGAGAGAGCCTCGACATGCGCGTCATGGCCATTGGCCGTCACGAGCACGAACTCCTTCACCCCGCCGCACTCCCAGTCATCGATGAGATCATTGAGCACCCGCAGCAGCGACTTCCGACGCACCCCGGCGCTTCCCGCGGAGGCGACCTCGTGCGGGACGTTCACGCCGTACTCAAACGTTGGTGCTCGCAGGATCTGCAGCTCGGCGGACAGGTCGTCGACGATCCGGTCGACGATGATCGTGTCGCACCCCAGGGGGAGGTGAGCGCCGTGCGATTCGCACGTGCCCACCGGGAGCAGCAACCGGCCATCGCGGCGGAGGACCGTCGCGATGTCCCGCGGCTGCATTTGCTTGAGTCGAAGGGGCCGTGGTAGATCGGGCATCGGTGGTAGGCGGCGTGAGCCGGCGCGAAGGCCTCGGGCTGGTGTTAGGCGGCTCGGCGTGCGTGAGCGCGGCGCTCTTCCTCCGCACGTGGGAGGTACCATATCTCGCGGGCACCCTGGTCGCCACGAGCGCGGCGCTGGCGGTGGGGTGGCGTGGGCTGCCTCGCCCGGCGTGGGTCGTGCTGCTCGGGAGTTGTGCGGCGATGGCTGTGGCCTGCGGTTTCGCCTGGACGTCGCTCGGCAGGGCTGTGCTCGTCGATGCCCCCGTGGGCGCCAGCACCCTGTCAGCGCTTCGCGAGGAATCGGCCGCCGTCATGGCCGAGTTGCAGCGGTCGGCCGACCGGCTGCTCGCGCTGCCGAACCTTCGTGCGGGAATGCCGGTGACGGCCATCGAGCCTGCACTTCCGTCGGCGTCGCTCGGCGAGGCCGCCGGG
>JACMLI010000326.1 GCA_014379705.1 Gemmatimonadaceae bacterium | reverse complement strand
GGAACACGTCGTTGGACGACTGGCCGCGGTTCACGTCGTCGTTGGGGTGCACGAGGCGCCCTTCCCCGCGCTTCCCCCCGAGGATCTCGCTCGCCCGATTGGCCAGCACCTCGTTCACGTTCATGTTGGTCTGGGTGCCGGAACCGGTCTGCCAGACCACCAGCGGGAACTCCTCGGGCCACTTCCCCGCGAGGATTTCGTCGGCCGCGGTTGAGATGGCCCGCGCCTTGTCCGCTGTTAGCGCCTTCAATGACTCGTTCACCGTCGCGCAGGCGCGCTTGATCCACGCAAGGGCCTCGATGATCTCGTGCGGCATGCGCTCGCCGGAGATCCGGAAATGCTCCAGCGAGCGCTGCGTTTGCGCGCCCCACAGGTGCTCTTCCGGAACTTCGATCGGCCCGAAGGTATCCTTCTCGATTCGTGTCGCACCCATCCCGCTAGAATACATCCCCGAAAGGAAAGCCCCGATGAGCAGAAAGCAGATCCTCGTTCTCGCCGCAGTATTGGCCACCATGACGGCCGCCGTGGCGCAGACGCCGAAGCCCGAGGACCAACTGAAGCTCCGCAAGGCGGCCTACACCCTCATGGGCTACACGTTCGGCAGCCTCGATGCGATGGCCGGTGGCAAGCGAGCGTTCAACACGGACGAGGCGGTGCGCAACGCCGAGTTGCTGGCTCAGCTCGCAACCATTCCCAAGGGTTTCTTCGGGGAAGGCAGCGACAAGGGCGAAACCCGGGCCAAGCCCGAGGTGTGGACCAACCGGGCCGATTTCGACGCCAAGATGGACAAGATGGTGCAGGAGACCGGCAAGCTCCCCCAGGCCGCGCGCAGCGCCGACGTCGCCACGCTCAAGAAGGCGGTGCAGGACGTCGACGCGGCATGCAGCGCCTGTCACGACGACTACCGGGTAAAGCGCCGCGGGTGAGCGCGGCTTCGCCGGTACGCGCCGCCTGGGACCTCTCCACGCGCGCCTTTCACTGGCTGCTGGCGGTGTTGGTCGTGGTCTCCTTCACCACCGGCAAGATCGGCGGCCCGTGGCTCGAATGGCACATGCGCAGCGGCTACGCGATCCTCGCGCTGCTCATCTTCCGGCTGGGATGGGGGTTGGTGGGAAGCCGCAACGTGCGGTTCGTCGAATTCGTTCGCGGGCCCCGCGCCGTGGCCACCCACCTGCGCGAGATTCTCGCAGGCCGCGTCCCCGTCACCACGGGACACAATCCCGTCGGCGGCTGGATGGTCGTCGCGATGCTCGCCCTGCTCGCGTTGCAGGCCGCCACGGGGCTCTTCGCCAATGACGAAAGCAGCCATGAGGGTCCGCTCGCAAAGATGGTCTCGAATGCGGTGGTCGACCGGATGAGCGTCATTCACAACTACAACCAGTGGCTCGTCGTCATCGCGGCGAGTCTCCACGTCGTGGCCATCCTCGCATATCAGTGGGTCCTCAAGGTGAATCTCATGCGGCCCATGATTTCCGGCCCCCGGTCCGTGCCGATGCGCGCGGTGATCCTGCTGGTGTCGTCGGCCGCGGCCGTTTATGCGCTGGTCGTCATCTACCCCGGGGCCCGCTGAGTGGGCGCGGCACCGGGCTACACGCGCACCTCGATCGGCCTTCACTGGATCCTGGCCGCGCTCATCATTTTCAACCTGGGCTTCGGG
>JACMLI010000325.1 GCA_014379705.1 Gemmatimonadaceae bacterium | reverse complement strand
GACCTCCTCGTCGCCGGCGCCGTCGGCCCCCTCGGCGTGCGGCTCGAACCGTATGGCCCCACCTCGCTCGAGGAAGCGCGCGGGCACTTCGCGGAGCAGATGCAGGCGTTGCTCGAGGGCGGCGTCGATTGCTTCATGCTCGAGACGTTCGGTGACCTCGACGAGATCGCGCAGGCGATCGCCGCGGCCCGCACGGTGAGCCCCGAGACGCCGGTGATTGCGCAGGTCACGATCGGCCTGGACGGCGTGACCCCCTATGGCGCGACGCCCGAGGACGCCGCGCGCACGCTCGACGAACTCGGGGCCGACATCATCGGGCTGAATTGCTCGGTGGGTCCGCAAATCATCCTCGAGGCGATCGAGAAGATGGCCACCGTGACCTCGCGGAAGCTGAGCGCCATGCCTAATGCAGGAATGCCACGCGCGGTGGGCGGGCGGCACATGTACATGGCGAGCCCCGAGTACATGGCCACCTACGCGCGTCACCTCGTGCAGGGTGGCGCCAAGGTCATCGGGGGGTGCTGCGGAACGACGCCCGACCACATCTCCGCGATGATCGAGGGCATTCGGCCCCTGGTTCCGCGACTCGGGCCGACTGTGCGCGGGACGCGCCCCGACGTATCGCGCAAGGCACCCGCCGCGGCCACCACCGTGACGCATCACGCCGCTGGCGTGCCTGCAGTCCCACTCGCCGAGCGATCCCGCTTCGGGGCGAAGCTCGCCCGGGGCGATTTCGTCACGTCGGTCGAGATCGTACCACCCCGCGGCGTGGATGCCAGTCGCATGCTGACCGACGTCGCCCGCCTCAAGGTCGCGGGTGTCGACGCGGTGAACGTGCCCGATGGTCCGCGCGCGCAGAGTCGCATGGGCGCGATGCTCTGTTCCGTACTCATCGAACAGCAGGTAGGCATCGAAACCGTGTGCCACTACGCGTGCCGCGATCGCAACCTGCTCGGCATGCTCAGCGACCTGCTGGGGGGCGCCGCGATCGGGCTGCGCAACATCCTGCTGGTCACGGGGGATCCGCCCAAGATGGGGCCATACCCCGACGCCACCGCCGTCTTCGACATCGATGCCATCGGCCTCACGAACCTCGTCAGGAACCTCAATCACGGCCTCGATCCGGGCGACAACGCGATCGGCCCGCCCACACGGTACGTGATCGGCGTCGGAGTCAACCCGGCTGCGGTCGATCCGGCGCTCGAACGTCGGCGTTTTGCCTACAAGGTGGAGGCGGGGGCAGAGTTTGCCATCACGCAGCCGGTGTTCGACGTACGACAGCTCGAGCGCTTCCTGCGGGAGATCGAGGACACGCGCATCCCCATCGTGGCGGGCATCTGGCCGCTGGTCTCCGTGCGCAACGCGGAGTTCCTGGCCAACGAGGTGCCGGGGGTGGTGGTACCCGACGAGGTGACCCAGCGCATGCGTCGCGCCAACGAACTCTCCAAGGAGCACGCGGTGAACGAGGGCATTGCGATCGCGCGTGAGATGTTCGAGCAGGTGAGAGAGTCGGTCCAGGGCGTCCAGGTCTCGGCGCCTTTCGGAAAAGTGGAACTTGCCCTCCGCGTCTTCGAAACCTGAATTCTTTTCATGTTCGCCCCGGAATGGGCGTTGTCCTGCGCGCATGGCTTCCCGCAGGGCGCAATGGATCGCTAATTAAGGAAGATCATCAAACGCACATGGCGAATCGTGTGCGGCCTCCAGAATCCCCTCCGTGCGACTCCTTTTCGTCGAAGACGACCCGACTATTTCCCGCACGGCATCGCAGTACCTTCGCGGCGCCGGTTTCGCCGTCGACGCCGCGGATTCCGGAGAGAGCGCGCTCGCCCTCTCTGCCGCGAACGACTACGACGCCGTCGTGCTCGACCTGCGCCTTCCCGGCATCGACGGTTACGAAGTGTGCCGGCGCATGCGACGCGATGGCAGCCGCACGCGCATCCTGATGGCCACGGCGCGCGACAGCCTCGATGACCGTATCGCAGGCCTCGACCTCGGAGCTGACGACTACCTCGTCAAGCCGTACGCCCTCGCCGAGCTGGCCGCGCGCTTGCGCGCGCTCCTCAGGCGCCCGGCGGACGCGCTCCCGGTTCGCCTCTCCGTCGAAGACCTCACTCTCGATACGGGAACGCGGGTGGCAATCCGCGGCGAGCGAACGATCGGACTGACGAACAAGGAGTTCGCGGTGCTCGAATACCTCATGCGGCACGGTGGCGAAGTGATCACGCGTGAACGCATCAGCACGCACGCGTGGGACAGCAACTATGACCCCGCCAGCAACGTGATCGATGTGTACGTCGGGCGGTTGCGCCGAAAGATCGACGGCCCGGGCGATACGCCGCTGCTGTCGACGATTCGCGGCGCGGGATATCGCCTCGGACCTCCAGACGCGCGCGCGCGGTGAGTCATGCCGGGGTCCGTCGGCGCCTGACTTCGTGGTATGCGGTCAGCACGTTGACCCTGTTGCTGCTGGCGTTGATGGCCATGCGCTCGTACGCGCGCCTCGCGCTCGAGCAGGAGCACGAGCTCGCGACGGCTCGCTCGATGGAACTGGTGCGCTCCTTCTTCCGGGCCGAGATCGCCGAGTACCGAAACATCAGCTTCACCGTCTCTCACGTCGCGTCAGAGCTGGTGTTCGCCGGGATGCGCATCGACTTCCTGCGACCGGATGGTCGCGTGTTCGCGAGTGCGCGTCGTCCGACGCACGTCACGGACCCACCACCGCCGATGATCGAGCGCACGGTCCCCCTCGACACCACGCTCGCACCGGGGTGGACGCTGCGCGTGCGCATCTCCACGGCCGATCTCTATGCCGCGCGCAGTCGCATCGATCGCCTGACGCTCATCTCCATCCCGCTCGCTGCGCTGCTCGCCACGATGGTGGCCTGGTTCATGACCGGCCGTGCGCTCGCCCCGGTGGGCGCGATGGCCGCCGCGGCCTCGCGACTCGAGGGCGATCCTGCGGCAAGGCTCCCCATTGCGAATCCCCGGGATGAGTTCGGGCGGTTGGGGGGCGCGTTCAACGGGCTGCTCGAACGACTCGAAGGCGCCGTGGTGCAGCAACGACGCTTCCTCGCGGATGCCGCGCACGAGTTGCGCACGCCGCTCGCACGCATGCTCTCGGAGTCCGAAGCGAGGCTCGCGGATCCACCCTCGACCGACGATCGCGACGCGCTCACGCGCATCCGCGATGAGCTGCACGGTACGTCGCGCCTCGTCGGCGAACTGCTCCACATGGCGCAGAGCGACGCCGGCGCGATGCACGTGGACGCACGCCCCCTCTTCCTCGACGACGTGGTCGCCGACGCGATCGCGCCGTGGGAGCCGGAGATGCAGCGCCGCCGCCTCGAGCTCGACCTGACGCACCTCGCCGAGGCGCGGGTCCAGGGGGACCCGATCCTGCTGCAGCGACTGATTGGGGTGCTGCTGGAGAACGCCGTGCGCTACACGCCGGACGGGGGGCGCGTGTCCGTGTCGGTGCACTGTGATGGCACGCGCGCCCGGCTGACCGTGGAGGACTCGGGCATCGGCGTCCCGGTGAGCGAGCGCACCAAGGTCTTCGAGCGCTTCGGCCGGGGCACCGAGGCGCGGCGCCTCGAGCCCAAGGGCAGTGGACTGGGACTCGCCATTGCCGCCAGCATCGCGCGCCAGCACCTGGCGACGATCACGGTGGAAGACTCCCCCCTCGGTGGCGCGCGCTTCGACGTGTCCTTCCCCGCCGCCTAACGACGCACGCGCCAGTCGGCAAGGGCCGTCGCCTCGAGCTCCGGCGTGATGACGAACCGGGGCCGTGCACGGCGCTCCGCGGGCACGGTGGGCCACCAGGCGAGCGTATCTCGCACCGTGTCGGCCAGCGGGCGGAAGCTCAGTCCCGCGCCCATCGCCTTCGTGTTGCTCACCGACGTGTGCCCGAGGTCGTTCCCCTGGAGCATGATCCACGGCACGGATTCCTCGATGCCATGCGCCTTCAGGAAGGCGTAGTCGTCGATCCAGGTGAGGCGCGACGTCGAATCGGTGGCGCGCATTGCCACGTCGAGGAAGGCGGCCATCGTCAGTGTCTCGGCGGGACCCGCGGCGTTGTAGATCCCGCTACGCTTGTCCTCAACGAGGCGGACCATGAACTCGGCGAGGTCCCGCACGTCGATCACCTGCACGGCATCATCCATGCGCCCCGGGGCAAGAGTGTCGCCGCCCTGGGCCAAACGTTGCGGCCAGTAGGGAAACCGGTCGGTGGTGTCCCCC
Source organism: Gemmatimonadaceae bacterium (assembly GCA_014379705.1). Lineage (GTDB taxonomy): Bacteria > Gemmatimonadota > Gemmatimonadetes > Gemmatimonadales > Gemmatimonadaceae > RBC101. The sequence continues at coordinate 4,141 of JACMLI010000325.1, read as the reverse complement.
TGGCCCACGATGTACGTCGGCCGCACCACCAGTCCACGGTCACCGAAGGTCTCGCGCGTGACAGCCTCGCATTGCGCCTTGCGCACGCCGAACGACTCGGACGCGTCCTTCGGATCGGTGAACGCATCGCGTACGGTCGCCTTCTCGTCGAGTCCGCGCCGCAGGTACGGGTAGTAGACCCCGGTGGACGACGTGAACAGGTAGCGGCCGACGCGATCCTTGAGCAGCGTCGCAGACGCCCGGACCCAGTCAGGATTCGTCGCCGAATCATCGATGACGGCGTCCCATGTGCCCTGTTCGAGCGCCTGGAGCTGGCCGTTGCGATCCCCCACCAGTCGTTCGACGCTGGCCGGCAGCCCGCCATCGCGTCTGCCACGCGTGAAAATCGTGACCGAGTGCCCACGCGCCACGGCGTGCCTGACGAGATGCGGACCAATGAACCCCGTGCCGCCGAGGATCAGGAGTCGCATGGGCGCGCTCGCGCGCGTGGGAGCGGCGGCGAACATGGCTGGCCGCAAGCCGGCGAGCAGGGCGCCAGCGGCGACGGACTCCTTCACGAACTCGCGTCGGGACGTCATCGAAAGTAGGGCTCGAGGTGTCGCGGGCCGGGGAGCAGCCCTCCATCCAGAAGCAAGCGTAATGCGTGACACGAGGCGTCGATCCGGCAGCGGGGCGAACCGTCCACCAGCGGGACCACGCGCCACGCGGCTACCCAACGGCCAATTCTGTCGTATAGTCCTGCCCGTCCCTGCCCCAACTCGCATGACCGAACCGCTCTCCCGCCGCGACGCAATCAAGGTCCTCGGCGTTGCTGGCGCCGGTGCCATTGTCGGTACCGATGGCCTCGCTGCACCGCTCGCTGGATCGTTGGACACATCAGGGCCTGCTTTGGTGGCCGACATCCTGCCGCTGTCGTCGACCAGCGAGGTCTTCGTCCCGCCACGGGGCAATGGCTTCATGAAGTTCTCCTTCGACTTCCCCGAGCCATCGGTGGCGTTCGCGGGCTACCGCTTCGGGGCGATCGTGTTCACGCGGGAGAACGCCTATTCCCTCGACCCCACCCGCATGCGTGCCGAGGAGCGCGACGGCGGAATGCGCATTTCGGCGGAGGGACTCACCTGGGCTGGCGGGCAGGAACAGGCGCCGGGCCGGGTGTCGATTGACCTGCGCCACTCGGAAGGAATGATCGAGGCGAGCCTCGCGGCCGAGGCACCCACCCCGATCAAGTCGGTGACGCTGATCGTGCGCGGCGTTCCGCGGGGGCGTGTCTCGGCGGGCGGGGATTTCTTCGATCCGCGCGACAACGAATTGCTCTTTGGCTATCCGTTCAGCGCCGGGGACCTCTTCGGGCCGGGATCGGCGGGCGGCCTCACGACGCCACTGCTGATGGTTCGCAAGAGCGACACGGAGCACTTCTTCATCTCCTCGCTCGACGATCGCGTGCGCGCCAAGCGGTTCTACCTCCAGCCGGGGGACGGTACCTACAAGCTCGAAGCAGGGTGGGAAGTCGAGGGATGGAAGGACATGCGACGCGTGGACGTGCCGACCTGGCGATTGGGACTGGTCTCGGACCCGATCGCCGCCGTCCGCATGCACTACGCCCACGTGGAGCGCGCGTACCGCCTCCCCGCCTGGGAGACACGCGCCGATGTCCCGGACTGGTTGCGAAACATCGCGCTCGTGACCACGATGCACGGACAGCACTACACCGGCTTCATCTTCAACGATTACGCGAAGCAGCTCGAGATCCTCCGCTGGATGGCGGGCGAGATGCCGGCATCGCGCGCGCTGATCTTCCTCGCGTCGTGGGACGGGCGCTACTACTGGGACTACCCGAAGTACGAGGCCGACCCGCGCATGGGGGGCGAAGCCGGCCTGCGGCGCCTCGTGCAGGAGGGCCAGAAGCTCGGGTTCCGCATGATGCCGATGTTTGGTTGCAACACCGCCAACCGAAAGCAACCCCTCTTCCGTCGCGTCGCCGATGGCGCGTCAGCCAAGATCGACGGCGACGCGATGGACCTGAACTGGGTGGACTGGGACAATGATCGTCACCAGGAAGGTTGGCTCGCGTACATGAACCTCGGCGTGCCGTCGTGGCGCACCCTCCTCGAAGGTCGGATCAGCGATTGCATCGCGCGCTATGGCGTCGACGCCTACTTCCTCGACATCGTCGGCGGGTGGACGAACAACCCGAAGGCCGACATGCACGAGGGCACGCGCGAACTCATCGCCGGGCTGCGCCGCCGGCACCCGAGCGTGGTGGGGCTCGGTGAGATGCACTATGACGCGCTCCTCGAGTTCATCCCCTACTACCATGCGGGCGGCGGTGGCATTGTCGGGCCGTTCGTGCAGAAGCACGCGAAGTTCTTCCAGCACCTGAGCGCCCCGGCGCCCGGACGCGGCTCCTCTGGCGTGCACGAGGCAGGTTTCGGGCGCTTCAATGCCGACACCCTCTCCCTTTCGCCGACGGCCATCCCCACCCTGCAAGTGGTGGACGATACGTTCACGGCGCATCGCGACACGATGCGCGCCATCATCCGCCGAGCAAAGGAGCGCGCGGGGATCCCATAGGGCCGTCATCCCGGACAAGCGAGCGTGCGAGCGCAGATCCGGGACCCGGAGTCGTTGATCGTACTACGATGGGACGAAATGACCCTCGGTCCCGGTTCTCGGCTCGCTTCGCGCGCCGGACCGGGATGACGCCTATTTTGCTTCTTCTCTCCACTATCGCCCTTTCAAGATTCGCAATGACCGGCCCGCTCACGATCCTGTCCGAAGAAGAAACCCTGTTCCGCGACGCCGTCACCGGCTTCGCCGAGACCGAAGTGCGACCGCGCGTGAACGAGATGGAGCGCAACGCGCAGATGGACCGCACGCTGATCGACAAGGCCTTCGCGATGGGTCTCATGGGCATCGAGGCCGACGAGGCCTGGGGCGGGGCCGGCGGCTCGTTGACCATGGTCGCCCTCGCCGTCGAGGAGATCAGCAAGGTCGACGCGTCCTCGGCGATCCTCGTCGACGTGCAGAACACCCTGGTGAACTACCCCGTCAACACGTACGCCACTGACGCGCAGAAGGAGCGCTACCTGACGCAACTCACCGCGGGCAAGGTGGGGGCGTACGCCTTGAGCGAGGCGGGTTCCGGTTCCGACGCCTTCAGCCTCGCCACGCGCGCCGAGCTGCGCGGCGGCACGTGGATCCTCAACGGTCGGAAGATGTGGATCACGAACGGCTACGAGGCCGAGGTCTATGTGGTCTTTGCGAATGCAAAGCCGGAGGCGGGCTACAAGGGGATCACGGCGTTCCTCATCGAACGCAACTTTCCCGGCTTCCGCGTGGGCAAGAAGGAGGACAAGCTCGGAATCCGCGCGTCGAGCACGGTTGAGCTGCTCCTCGACGAGTGTGAGGTGCCCGAGGAGAACGTGCTCGGCCCGGTGGGCCAGGGGTACAAGATCGCGATCGACACGCTGAACGGCGGGCGAATCGGCATCGGCGCGCAGATGATCGGCGTCGCCGGCGGCGCGCTGCGCGCGGCGGTGGACTACGTGAAGGAGCGCAAGCAGTTCGGCAAGGCCCTCGCCGAGTTCCAGGGCATCCAGTTCCAGCTCGCACAAGCGGCCACGGAACTCGAAGCCGCGCGGCTCATGGTGTACAACGCCGCCCGCTTGCGGGACGGGGGCCATGACATCGTGCGGGAAGGCGCGATGGCCAAGCTCTTCTCGTCGCAGGTCTGCGAGCGCGTCACGTCGTTATGCGTGGAGCTGTTCGGTGGCTACGGCTACACGCGCGATTTCCCCGTGGAGAAGTTCTACCGCGACGCGAAGATCGGGACCATCTACGAGGGGACGTCGAACATGCAGTTGCAGACGATAGCGAAGGCGTTGCTTCGCTAGACTAGCGGACTAGTGGGCTAGCGGCCTAGTGGTGGACGGAAGATCCACTCGTCCACCACTACTCTACTAGTCCACTAGTCCACCTGGTCCGTCGCTCACCTGATGTCCCGCCCCTCGACAAAATCGTAGAGCGTCGCCCGCCGCAACCGGTAGTACGCCTGCCAGTACCCCCTCAACGACTGCAGGTATTGCTGCACCGCCTGGTCCTTCTCGCTCTGGGCGAGGTACAGGTTGTCGATCAGGATCCG
>JACMLI010000324.1 GCA_014379705.1 Gemmatimonadaceae bacterium | reverse complement strand
CGCGCGCCTCTCCACCTGGACGCTGCGCGCCGCCAGCGTCGGCCTCCTCCTCGCCGGTGGTACCGTGATGGGCCGCCTCTCCGCGGGCGTGCCATTGACCGATGCGGTCGCCCTGCGCGTGCCGGCGTCCAGCCGTTCGCTCGACGGCATGAGCATCATGCCGGTGTCGCTCGCGTCCGGGAATGGGTCCTTCCGCTCCACCGAGGAAGCCCTCGCGCAGTTGCAGCGGGCCCAGCGTGCCTACGAAGACGCCGCGGCCTACCTGTCGGCGCAGGACACCACGAGTTCGTCGCAGTCGAGCGACCAGTATCGTACCCGCCTCGCCGCGCTGGACATGGCGTCGGAGACCTTCGAGCAGGCACTCACCGATGCGCCCGAGGATCCGATCATCAACCAGTACTATCGGGCCACGATGAGCGCGCGTGAGGTGGCGATCCGTCGCCTCGGCACCACGCTCCCCGTGAGCGTGCGCATGGGGCGCTTCTAGTTGCGGTCGATGCGATCCTCCCGTCGGGCGCCTAACGTGCGATCCAGCGATCCGGTGCTGCGCTGGAGCCTGGTCGTGGCGGCGGCCATGGCCGGCACGCCCGCGCTGCTCGCCGCCCAGCAGGATACCGTCGTACGGGTGGTGCGGGCTGTGACGCCGTTCGAGGTGCAGGTCGAGCGGCTGGCGCGCGAACTCCACGCGCAGCGCACGCGCGCCATCATGCTCTCCAACACGCGCCAGGTCCTGCAGGTGTCGCTCCGTGCTCCCGAGCTGCCGGAAGAGAACCGGGGCCAGCTCAGCACGCGGCTGCGCCGTGTGGAGGCGCAGCTGGCCATGGTGGAGGGAGCGAGGTCCTCGCTTCGGCAGCAGCTCCTGCAGCTCTGCGCGCCGAGTCGGCAGCCCGAAGGCTGGCTGGGCATCACCTTCCAGAGCAAGTTCGTCATGGACCTCCGGCCGGACGGCGTGCAGCAGACGCACTTCTACGGCTACCCGGCGATCGAGTCGATCGAGCCCGGCTCCCCCGCGGAGAAGGGCGGCGTGCGGCGCGGTGACGTGTTGCTCACCTTCGCCGGTCGTGACCTGCAGGATGCCGCTCTGGTCTTCCAGGAGCTGCTCAAGCCCGGTGCGCGGCTCCCGATGAAGCTGCGTCGAGGCCTCGAGACCAAGACGATGGTCATCACCATCGAGCCCAAGCCCGTGGATTTCCAGCCGACGTGCGTCTGGGAGGACGACATGATCGCGTCCGCGTTAGGCCCGGGTCCGCGTGGCCTTCGTGTGCAGGTCACGCCCCCGATGGGGCCTGACGCGGGGCGCGGCTCTGGCTTCCGCATGGAAACGCGCACGGGAGCACCGCCGCAGATCTTCCTCCGATCCGCCGGGGACTCCAGTGAGGGCAGCGCGGTCTACGTCTTCACGGGTGCAATGACCACCGACTGGGCGGGCGCGCAGTTCGCCCCGCTCAACAACGGCCTTGCCGGCATGACCGGCGTGGATCGTGGCGTGTTCGTGGTCGACGTTGCCCTGCGTTCGCCGGCCGCCCTCTCGGGCCTGCGCGGTGGGGACGTCGTCACCAGCGCCGACGGCCAGCCGGTGGCCTCGCCGATGGAGCTGCGACAAGCGATGGAGCGTGCTTCGGAAGTCCGTGAGCTGCGACTCCACATCATCCGGCTGAAACGCCCCGAGAGCGTGGTCCTGAAGTGGTGATGGTCAAGAGAGCGGCGCCCGGGGAAGGGGCGCCGCTCTCCTCAGATGGCAGATAGGAACTGCCTTCTTGCATGACTTCGACCGCAGCCTCAGCGAGAGCGGGTGCGCTTTCCGACGCGGCCCGGAGGCAGCGAGTACAGCAGCTGCACCGTCGCGCGATCTGCCGCCGAGAGTTCCTTCACGCGAACGCGCGGGGCCATGATGCTCGTCGAGTCGCTCGTGTGATCGAGGCCGAGCAGGTGCCCGACTTCGTGCAACGCGATGGCCTTGGTGGCGGCGCGATCGAGCAGGTCGCCACCCTGATGATGCACGGCGATCATGACGTTGGCCTTCAGGATGAACCAGCGCTCGTCATGCGTCCACAGCGTCTTTCCGCTGATGGGCTCACGGAAGCGATCGACGAACGACACGTGCACGTTGGCCGAGGCCGAGTCGAGCACGAACGTGAAGTTGATCGGGACACCAGCTTCGCCCCACTCCAGGAACGCGTCGCGAACGAGGGGGAGGGATTCGGGTGACCAGTTCGTGATGCGCGCCATGGGCTGGATCCAGACGCGGAGCGGATCGGTGCGTCGCTCGGGCCAGCGTGCGAGCGCGGAATCGTGCGACGCAAGGACGTCGGCGATGTAGGTGCTCGGTGACGACAGCTCGAGGCGACGGCGGACGTCGTCGGCGTCGCGATTCTCGTCGGCGTCGCGACGCACAACGGCGCGAGCCGGGGCCGCAGCGGGCTTCGTCAACTCAGTCACCACCGACTCGCCATTGTGCGTGCGCTCAGCGTGCGCCTGACGCGTCAGGAGCGCCTGCGATCCCACAAACGCCGCCAGGCCGGCGAGCGATGTTGCAACGAAGACATCCAGGCGCTTCATGCGTGCCGTCGGGGGGCTACGGGTGGCTCAGGAAACGTTCGACGCTAGCGAAGAACAGCTCGGGTGACTCCCAGAAGGGCATGTGGCCGGCACCAGGGATCAGGTCGAGCGAAGACTGCGGGATCAGTGAAACGAGTATTCGCGCCACCTCCGGAGGGATTAGATCCTTCTCCCCATGGATGACGAGGGTAGGTACATGCACGGCACGTACCAGCGCTCGCCAGTCGTAGCCGTCCCTCCGCAGTCGCGCCGCCACCGCAGCCCCCGTAGCGCTCTCACTCCGCGGTGGGACAAAGAGTTGAGCGAGATCTGGGTCACAAAAATATGCGGGGTATATCGCACGAGAGTAAGCCGAGTGTACCCCCGGAGAGATAGAAGCGAGCCCCAGAGGGTCGAGCCGGTGCAACACCGCTCGGTCAGAAGGGCTCAGCCGTTGCAGGGCGGCCTCGTGCATCCGTGGCAGCCATGCCGAAGTCGGACCGACCGAATTGACGAGCACGAGGCGCCGAACTCCGGCTTGGTCGCGCTCTGTCCCGAGCAGGGCGATGCCGCCGCCCCAGGAATGGCCGAGCACGTCCCACTGGCGAAAGCCGATCGCCTGGCGAAGGGCGCCGAGGTCGCCGGCGTCGTGCTCGATCTTCGCGGCACCCGGGCCCGGCGGCGGCTGCGACTCTCCTCGTCCCCGCTGGTCGTAGAAGATCAACTGGCGGTGGGCTGCCAGTGGCGAGAAGGCGGGCCAGAGGAGCGTGTGCCCATAGAGCAACCCGCCATTGATGCACACCAGGGGCAGTCGCCCCGGCACCTCTGGCGTCATGTAGACGGCGAAGTCGAGTCCGCGGGCCTTCACGCGGTGGGTCGCCATCCGCGGCGTGGGAGGAAGCGACCGGCGGAAGGCGACGAATCTTTCTCGGGCGGACGGCACGTGGGGGGAGCGCGGGCGGGGGACCGGCGTTGATTGCTGTCTGCCGATGGCTGGCGTTTGCGTAAGAGGGTGGCGGAACGGTGGGAGCGCAACCGGCATGTCGCGCGTGAACGGCTCAGGGCAGCGGGACGAGTGTGTCGAGGTCGAGGTGCTGCCAGGAGGGAGGGAGGGGCTCGTCGAGGAGGAGACGACGGGCGACGTGCCCCAGCTGGCCGGCCGCGAAGCGGGCCTCGCTCGCTAACTGTGGATAGCCGGCCAGGTCACTCCCGACGCGGACGAGGGACTCCCGGCTCCGCTCCGAGATTCGGTCCCATCCGCCGAGCCACACCGTGAGGTCGCGCAGGAAGGCGAGGGCCGTGGGGTAGCTGGCGCGCGAACGCTGTGCGTGCGTCACGAGGCCGTGGAAGGGCGGGAGGTCCGGATGCGTGCGATAGGGCTCGACGCTGAGGAACCCACGTTCGTCGCCGGCGAAGATCACGTCGAGGCGTTGCTCGCGGGCGAGGTGGCGGAGGCTGAGCTTGAGTGGGAGCGCATCGCATTCCTCGACGAGCAGGTCCAGGCCGCGAAGGAAGTCATGGGCATTGGACTCGGTCACCCCGCGAGCATACAGGGTGAGCGCGAGGTAGGGATCAAGGCGCGCGATGCGGCGCGCGACGATCACGGCCTTGTTCACGGAGAGCTCGTCGACGCCCGCACCGAGTCGGTTGAGGTTCGAGAGGTCGAGGCCATCGAAATCGGCGAGGACCATCTCGCCGGCCAGGTGCTCCTGGGCGATGGTCACGGCGGCCTCGCCACCCACCGAAAGGCCCACCACGCCGACGCGTTTCGTCCGCAGTCGATGCTGCTCCTCCCGGGTGAGCTTGTCCTGGTTGCGATTGGTGATGACCTCGAAGAACTCGTCTGGCGGGAGGACGTGCACGATGGTGCGGAGCCACGGGTACCACGCCCAGCATCCGTACCGTGCGGCGTCCCCGGTGTCGCGCAGGCGATCCTCGACAAAGGACTGGCGATCGCTTGCGGCATCGGGCGACGGAAGGCGTGCCATGGCGAGGTCGGCCAGCTGGGCCGAGATGGTGTCGACGACACGGACGTATCGCGGTGCGCAGGCTGCGTGCAGGTCGCCCGATCCCGCCGGCCAGTCGAGGACCACCAGGCGTGCGTGCCATGAGTCTTCGGCCGAGGGGCCGGCGGCGCCAAGGAGCGCGGTGAAGTCGGCGAGGGAGAGTCGCTCCTTGCCGGTGAACGTCAGGGCGTCGCTCACAGGGCGAGTTCCCACGTCTGGCCGACCATCGGCTTGCCGAACATGGCGTGGGGCTCCTCCTTCACGAGGCGAAAGCCGGCGTGCTCGTAGAGGCGGCGCGCCACCTGCAGGGTATCGTTTGTCCAGAGGGTCATGGTGCGGTAGCCGAGGGCGCGCGCGGTCCGGATGCACTCCTCGACAAGCGCCCGACCGACGCCCAGTCCGCGCGCGCTCGGCTCGACGAGGAGGAGGCGCAGCTTCGCGACGGTCTTCGACTGCTTCACCAGGAAGATCGAGCCGACGTTCGCGCCGTCGCGCTCGGCGATCCAGCACCGATCGCGTGCCGGGTCGAACGCGTCGATGAATTCGGCCACTACGCGGGCGACGAGGGCCTCGAAGTGATCGTTCCAGCCGAACTCACGCGCGTACAGCACGCCATGGCGCCAGACCACCCAGCCCATATCGCCGACGCGGTGCGGGCGGAGGATGAAGGTCGGGACGCGAGTGATCTCCTTTGCGGGCGACGGGGCGACCAGGCGTTCGATGGTGCCCATGGCGCCGGTGAGCTGCTGGCAGTCGTCGGCATCGAGGGGGTCGAGCATGGCGTGGACGGCGGCGTCCTGGCGCTCGTTGAGGCGGGCGAAGGTACGCTTGCCCCTGGCTGTGAGGGCGAGATGCGTCCGACGCGCGTCCGTGTCGGAGCGGGTGCGCGACACGAGCCCGTCACGCGTGAATCGACGGAGGATGCGGCTCAGGTATCCGGCGTCGAGGGTGAGGTCGCGACCGAGGTCGGTGGCGGTGGGGGCGTCGCGGTGCGCGAGTTCGTAGAGGACTCGGGCTTCGGAGAGGGAGAAGGGGGTGTCGAGGAGCCCTTCGTCGAGGACGCCGATGAGCTGGGTCCAGGTGCGATTGAAGCGGCGGACGCGGGCGACGGCGGGACTGGGCGCTGGCATGGCGGAGGGGCGACGGTACATGACAGGGTCATGCAATTGGTTGCCGTTGTCAAGTATCGCCATGCTTCGCCGGTGCGACGATCTGGAGCTTGCCCCATGGACGCTATTCCTCAGTACTGAGGAACCACCATTGGCGGGGCGGGATATCTTTCCCAACGCCTTACCCACGAACCGGACATGGAACTCGGCATCTATACTTTCGCGGTCAACGCCCCAGATCCCGCCACCGGGGAGTCGATCTCGGCTGAGCAGCGGATGAAGAACCTGCTCGAAGAGGTCGAGCTGGCCGACCAGGTGGGGCTCGACGTGTTCGGGATCGGGGAACACCATCGTCCCGACTTCGTGGTGTCGACCCCGGCCGTCGTGCTGGCGGCTGCGGCGGCGCGGACGAAGAGGATCCGGCTCACGAGCGCGGTGACCGTGCTCAGCTCCGACGACCCCGTGCGCGTCTTCCAGGAGTTCGCGACGGTCGACCTCATCTCCGGTGGACGCGCGGAGATCATGGCCGGGCGCGGGTCGTTCATCGAGTCGTATCCGCTTTTCGGCTACGACCTCAATGACTACGACGCGCTCTTCGCCGAAAAGCTCGACCTGCTGCTCACGCTGCGAAAGGGCACGCAAGTGACATGGCGTGGAAAGCATCGCGCGTCGATCAACAATCGTGGTGTGTACCCGCGCCCGGTCCAGGATCCGATGCCGGTCTGGATCGCCGTGGGGGGCACCCCCGAATCTGTCGTGAGGGCCGGGACACTGGGCCTGCCGCTGGCCGTCGCCATCATCGGCGGGGCGCCCGCGCGTTTCACCGAACTCGTGGATCTGTATCGCGAGGCCGGCCGCGAAGCGGGGCACGATCCCGCAACGCTCAAGGTGTCGATCAACTCGCATGGCTTTGTCGCCGACACGTCGAAGGCGGCGGCCGACGCGGCCTGGCCGCCGTACCTCGACACGATGGGACGCATCGGGCGCGAGCGGGGATGGCCGCCGCCGACGCGGGCTCGCTACGAGGCCGAGCGCTCGCCGCAGGGCGCGCTGCTCGTCGGGGACCCGCAGGAGGTCGTGGACAAGATCCTCTATGAGCACGAGCTGTTCCGGATGGATCGCTTCCTGATGCAATTCAGCGTTGGATCGATGCCGCACGCGTCGATGATGCGGGCCATCGAGTTGTTCGGGACGCACGTCGCGCCAGCCGTGCGTCGCGAGCTCGGGGTTGTCACGGCGGGTGCCTGACGAGAATCGGGGCGGACGGACGGATGTTGGCTTCGCCATGTCCGACGGTCGCCTGGCTGGGCGGCGCGTGACCGTGCGTCGCTCGGCCTGGCTCGGCGACGCCGAACGCGACGCGTACTTTGCTCGCATTGGGTACCACGGGCCCGCGGCGCCCACGCTGGAGACGCTGTTCGCGATCCATCGGGCGCACCTGCACGCCATACCCTACGAAAACCTCGACATTCACCTCGGCCGGACGCTCGTCCTCGACCCGCAGGCCAACTTCCACAAGCTCGTGTACGGTGGGCGTGGCGGCTGGTGTTACGAGATGAACGGCGTGCTCGGGGCCGTGCTGCAATCGCTCGGGTATGACGTGCGCTACCTCTCCGGCACCGTCGGGCGCGAGCGTCGCGGGGATGCGGCCGAAGGAAACCACCTCGTCCTGTTGGTCACGCTCGACCAGCCGTGGGTCGTCGACGTCGGATTCGGCGATGGCTTTCTCGAGCCAATTCCGCTCGTCGAAGGCACGTATCGGCAGGGCTTCCTCCAATACGGCCTGGTTCGAGATGGCGAGCGCTGGACGGTGCTCAACCACCCCATGGGGAGCGCCGATCGTTTTGACTTCACGCTGGAGCCCCGGTTCCTCGAGAACTTCGCGGCGCAGTGCCACGAGTTGCAGACGTCGCCGGAGTCCGGTTTCGTGCAGCACACCGTCTGTCAGCGGTTTGTCACTGACGGCCTCGTCACCCTCCGTGGGGCCGTGCTTCGTGAAATCCGCGCGTCGGGCGTCACGGAGACCACGCTCGGGAGCGCGCCGGCGTGGGGGCGGGCGATCCTCGAGCACTTCGGCCTCGCGATTCCCGGCGTCGAGGGCCTGTTTCCCGGCGTCTGGGAGCGACACCTGGCATGGGCCGCCGCGCGCGAGGCCGAAGCGAACGCGATTACTTCGGAGTTGCCGGCGGCGGAGTGAGCCCGGCGCGCAGCCGGCTCGCGCGTGTCGTATCGCCAAGGGCGGCCCAGGCGTCGG
>JACMLI010000323.1 GCA_014379705.1 Gemmatimonadaceae bacterium | reverse complement strand
GCCGCGTCCGCGCTGGACCGCGAGCGCCTCGAAGTCGGCATCGACCGTGCCATCGGCGACGACGAGCACCGCCGTGGCGCCGCGCCTCGTGAGGCGCGCCAGCGTCCCGGTGATGGCAGCGTTCGCGTAGCGCGAGCCTGCAGGGTAGCTGTAGGGCCTGATGCTCCCCGCTACAGGGGCCTGCAAGGGTGTGGCGACGATGCGTCCGCGGAGGTCCACCGTCGTGTCGGCGGGATTGGCGAGCCAGAGCACCGGCCCCGAAGCTTCCACCGGCGCGACGCCGAGCGGAATCACGTCGGAGTAGAGCGTGACCGGTTGGCCACCGATCGTGGCCCGGCTCGACGTGAGCGATACGCGCGTGCGCACGATGTTGAACCACTGGAACCAGGTGCCGTCGTCGCCCGCGGGCTGGAGTCCGATGCGTTCGTACTGCTGTGCGACCCAGATCGACGCCTTCATCTCATCGAGCGTCCCTCCTTCGCGCCCTCGCATTGCGGGAGATGCCATGGCGAAGAGGTCGCGCCGAAGGTCGGCCTCGCGAATCGCGCCGATGGCGCGTGGCACAGCGGCCGCAGGGGTCGGAGTGGCGCGCTGCGCCGCGAGGCTCGCCGGGAGCCCCAGCAGGAGGAAGAGCGATGTCCGCACGGTGGTCCCGGTCGGGAGGTGGAAGAACGAGAGGACACCATCATAGCGTCCATCACGTCTCGCGGTATCCCGTGCGAGCGTTGCTTGCGCGGCCGTGGTACCACCGGCAGCGTATGCCAACTTGCCCCTGGCCACGCCGGAGATTCCCTGATGCCCTCGATGCTGCACTCGCGCGCGCGCGGCGCCGCCGTGCTTGCCCTGTTCCTGGTCGCCCCGTCGACGGTTCACGCCCAGCAGCCGGACTACCGGCGCGCCGAGCAGTTCCTCACGTGGAACGAGCTGCCGTTGATCTACGCCGAATACATCGCGCCGACGTGGATGAAGGACCAGCACCGCTTCTGGTATCGCGTGACGACGCCGCGCGGCGCAGAGTTCATGCTCGTCGATCCGGCGACCGCACAGCGCACGCCGCTGTTCGACAATGCCCGCCTCGCCGCCGCGATCTCGCGCGTGGCCGACACGACCTACGACGCGAGCAAGCTCCCGTTCACCGAGCTCCGCTTCGGCGCCGACGAGCACCACATCCAGTTCAACGCCAGGCGACGAGGATTCAGCTGCGACATCGTGCAGTACACATGCACGCGCGGCGACACCATTCCTGCGCGTACGGCGTTCGTGCGCTCCCCGGACGGAAGGTCGGAAGCCTTCGTGCGTGCGAACAACCTGTTCGTCCGTCCGGTCGGGGGTGGCACCGAGCGACAGCTCACGACCGATGGCGTGCCGCTGCATTCCTATGGAACGGGGTACCCCAACCCCGGGGTCGTGCGCAGCCGGAGCACGCCCCGCCCGACCGTGCAGTGGTCTCCCGACTCGAGGAAGATCGCCGTGGCGCGACACGACCAGCGCGGCGTGGAGATGATTCCCTACATCTCGATGACGCCGGCCCGCCCGAAGCTCTACCAGTGGCCGTACGCACTGCCCGGTGACTCGGTCGTTCCCACGGTCGACGTACACATCGTCGATGTGGCGACGAGGGCCAAAGTCAGGGTGCAGACGCCGCCCAAGACCACCTCCAGCGCGTTCGGCGCCGGCGCCGGCGGGGAACAGGGATGGAGCGCGGTGCGCTGGTCGGAGAAGGCGGACCGACTCTACGTGCTCCGCAGCGATCGCGGGCCGAGAACGTTCATGCTCCTCATGGCCAATGCGGTGACCGGCCGCACGACGACCATTGCCGCCGACTCCAGCAAGACCTTCGTCGAGATGAACCTCGGTGGCGGCTCCCCAAACTATGCGGTGTTACACCAGGGTGCCGACATCCTCTGGTTCTCCGAGCGCGATGGCTATGGCCACCTGTATCGCTACGGCGGGGACGGAACGCTCAAGAACCAGGTCACGTCGGGGGCCTGGACCGTCGGCGACCTGCTGTACGTGGATGAGGCGGCGCAATGGGTGTACTTCACCGGTCGCGGCCGGGAGGCGGGGCGCAATCCCTACCACACGCACCTCTATCGCGTGCGCGTCGATGGCACCGGGATCGAGTTGCTGACCCCGGAGAACGCCGACCACTCCATCGTCGTCGCCCCATCCGGGAAGCATTTCGTCGACACGTATTCCTTCGTCGATACGCCCCCGGTCAGCGTCCTGCGCTCCATGGATGGCAAGGTGGTGCTCCCTCTCGAGAAGGCGGACATCAGCAAGCTGCTCGCGATCGGGTATCGCACGCCGGAGCCCTTCGTCGTGAAGGCGCGCGACGGCACGACCGACCTGTATGGCGTGATGTACAAGCCGTCCAACTTCGACAGCACGAAGAAGTACCCGGTGATCGACCAGATCTACCCGGGACCGCAGACCACGTCGGTTCCCCCGGGCTTCGTGCCCACGCTGCGACCCGGCTCCAACCAGAACATGTTCGGGCAGGTGCAGGCCCTTGCCGAACTCGGGTTCATCGTCATCCAGGTCGACCACTTCGGTGGCAACAAACGATCGAAAGCATTCCACGACTACTGGTACGGGAACATGGGTGACAACGGCCTTCCCGATCACGTGGCCGCGGTGAAGCAACTCGGCGCCAGGTACCGATGGATCGACCTCGATCGCGTCGGCATCTACGGGCACTCGGGAGGCGGCTTTGCGTCGACCGATGCGATCCTGACGTATCCCGACTTCTACAAGGTGGCCGTCTCGATGGCGGGCAACCACGACAACCGCACGTACCAGGCGGCGTGGGGAGAGAAGTACCAGGGGTTCCTCGTGCGCGACAGCGTGCGCAGGACGGACAACTGGGAAAACCAGGTGAACTACCTCAAGGCGAAGAACCTCAAGGGAGACCTCTTCCTGATGCACGGGGACATGGACGACAACGTGCATCCCGCGATGACGCTCCAGGTGGTGAACGCCCTGATCGCGGCGAACAAGTCGTTCGACCTGCTGATCCTCCCGGACCGGGCGCACGCGATGCACCAGGAACCGTACGTCATCCGTCGGACGTGGGATTACTTCGTGCGGCACCTGCTCGGCGTCGAGCCGCCGCGGAACTACGAGATCAAGCCTGGAACCTCGTGAATGGTGAATGGTGAATGGTGAATCGAGAGTCGAGAGTCGATTGACGGCTATTTCGTCCCGTCCCGCCGCCGTTGACGCGCCGCCAGGACAGGCGCCAATGTAGTTCGGGCGACAAATGGTTCGCCGTTCCGCGCCGCCAATCCAGTATTCACGATTCACCATTCACCGTTCACCATTCACCGCCCTTACGGACGAACCGTGATGTTGCCAGAACGTAGGGGGAACGTCGACGCGGGGTTCCACGCCGAACCCGTGAACGGCAACGCGCAGTACTCTGCCGACGTGTTCACCAGCGTCGGCTTGAAGCCGTACGTCGTGGACGCGTCCACGGCCCCCGCGATGCTGCCGTCCTCCACGCGGAACCACACATCGTCCCCGACTTCGTGGTTGTCGGTCAGGAAGGCAGGATCCGTGGACGAGTTCCTTGTGATGACACCGCCGATGCGCGCACGACCAAGGGCGGCATCGATCGTCAGGCAGCTGACAAACCCGGCGAAGTCTACCGTCAGGCCATTGCGCGCGCGACGCTGGAAGAAGCGACCGGACACGGAGCCATTCCTGTTCACCTGGGCGTTGAACTCGAAGAAGGCATCGGTGGCCCCGGCCACGCTGCTGAGGTCGACCAGGCCAAAGCCGGACGCGGAGTATCTCCGGTCGGGACCGTGGGTCAGCAACGCGTCCACGGCACGGGGCGCCGGTGGTTCACTGGTGGTCGAGCAGGCGATGGCTATCAGGGTGGCGAGCGAGCCAAGGGATCGACGTGCGACATGCATGCGTGCGCTCCATGAAGGTGGGACACCCATCATGACGTGCGCGTTCGTGCGCGTCTTGGACCGGCTTGACGGTTCGGGACGCCCTTGCGCGTGGGATATCACGACATGAAGACCCCCCACGTCCCGGTGACGCTGGGGAGCCCGCGATCGCGTCGCGTCGAGACGGAGTCGCTGGAGGTCGTCGCCGCGTGGTTTCCATCACACGCGCGGCTCGGCACGCATACACATCCCCGCGCGCTGTTCGGTGTCATGCTCGACGGGGCCTTTCGCACCTCGATCCTCGGACGCGAGGTCGACTATGAGGGCGCGAGCGTGTGGACCGAGCCGGCCGAAGAGCGGCACGCGAACGTGGCAAGCGCCGTCGGGGCGCGGGTCCTCATCATCCAGCCGGCGCGTGCGGCGTCGAGCGTGGCGGCCATTCATCGCGACCTGTTCGACGAGGTCGTGCACGAGCGCTCGATCGACCTGCGCACAGCGGCCATGCGCCTGGAGGCGGAATGCGCGGTGCGCGACGACCTCGCGCCCCTGGTCGTCGAAGGGCTCGGCCTCGCGCTGCTGGCACGCGCGGCCCGGTTGTTTCGTCGTGCCCGCCATCACGACGCGCACCCCGCGTGGCTCGAGCAGGCACGCGATTACCTGCACGCACATTGCCTCGAGCGCGTGCAGCTTGGTGCGGTTGCCCGGGCGGTCGGCGTGCATCCGTCGAGACTGTCGCACGAGTTCCGCACGCGGTTGCACGTGAGTCCCGGCGAGTTCGTTCGCGCGCTACGCCTGTCGTGGGCCGCCGTTGAGCTGCGAAAGCCCGAGTCGACGATTGCCGACGTGGCGGCACGGGCCGGGTTCTACGACCAGAGTCACTTCAGCCGCCTGTTCCGCCGTCAGTTTGGCGTGGCCCCGGCCGCGTGGAGGCGCGAGCCCTCTTCACAACATTAGTGGTCGGCCCCCATATTCCGGGTTCCATTTCGCATTTGTAAAAGAAATATGGCCAAGGGCGACCTGCTGGGAGAGTTCGAGCTGTACGTGCTGGCCGCCGTTCAGCAGCTCGACGGCGAGGCGTACGGGATCACCATCGCCGACGAGATCGAACGGCGAACGGCGCGCGTGGCGTCGCTGGGGTCGGTCTATGCGACGGTCGAGCGCCTCGCCGACAAAGGTTTCGTTGCCTTTCACGTGGGTGACGCACAGCCCGAGCGTGGCGGGCGCGCGCGCAAGTGTTCGCGCATCACGCCCGCGGGTCGTCGTGCCCTCGTCGCGTCGGTGCGTGCGTTCGACCGGATGGTCGACGGTCTTCCGGTGCGACCAGCAGCCACGCCCCGTCGATGACGCGCGCGCCGCGACTCCTTCGCTGGCTGCTCGGGCAGTGCGCCCCGCGCGCCGATCGTGCCGATTTCCTCGACGACATCGATGAAGGGTATGCGCGCCGCCACCAGGCGCAGGGCCGCGTCACCGCCTGGCGCTGGTTGGCGATGCAGTGCCTCACCTCTCCCTGGCCGATGTTACGACTTCGACTGGTGCGCCAGGCCGGCGATGCCGCTGCGCCTTCACGCGACCACCTGCTTCATGACCTCGCGGATGACGTGCGACTCGCGCTCCGCCTCGCGCGACGGAATCGCCTGACGACGACCGCGGTGGTCGTCACGATGGTTCTCGGTGTGGCCGTCACCACCGCGGTCTTCAGTGTCGTGAATGGCGTCCTGCTTCGCCCGCTCGCCTTCCGCGAGTCCGATCGCGTCATGCAGTTCGGCGCGACGATGCGCAGCGGCGATTCCACCATGCAGATTTCGTGGCCCGACTTCCAGGACTTCCGGCGCGAGGCACGTGCGTTCGGCGACGTCGCCGCCGCGAGCCTGTCCGGCGTGGCGCTCACCCATGGTGATGCACCACAGCACGTGCTCGCGGGCAATGTGGATGCCGCGTACCCGCGCGTGTTCTCGACGTCGATGCAGCTCGGTCGCTATTTCGCCGACGACGAGCTGCGCGCCGGTGGACGACACGTCGTCATCCTTACTGATGCGCTCTGGACGCGTGCGTTCGGTCGAGCGCCCGACGTCGTTGGCCGCTCGATCTCCATCGGCGGTGATCCGCACGAAGTCGTGGGAGTGCTGGCCGCCGACGCCTACCTCTGGCCGTCCGCCAGTATCGAACTTCTGGCGCCGCTCGTCGTGCTGCCCGGCACCTTCCAGGAGAATCGTGGGGCGAGCTGGCTGTACGCGGCCGGCAAGGCGAGCAGCGGCACGTCGCTCGCGACGGCGCGTCGTGCGGTGACAGCGATCGACGCGCGCCTCATCCAGTCGTACCCTGACGCCAAGGCGGGACTCGCGGTCTGGGTCGCGCCGTTGCGCGACATGGTCGTGGGGGACGTGCGCTCAATGCTCATCCTGCTGAGCGCCGCGGTCGCCGCGTTGTTGCTGATCGTGTGCGTCAACGTGGCCAACGTGCTCCTGGTGCAATCCTCGGCGCGCTCCCGGGAGTTTGCGCTGCGCACGGCCCTCGGTGGCAGTCGGATGCGACTGCGGCGGCAGTTGCTCACCGAGGGGCTGCTGCTGTCGATCGTTGGCGGTGCGGTGGGCGTGGCCCTGGCACCGACACTGACGCGCGTGTTCGTCGCCTTGTACCCGGGCACCCTCCCCCGCGGTGGGGAGGCGAGGGTCGATGTCACCGTGCTCCTCGTGGCGTTCGGGTGCACACTGCTTGCCGGCGTGCTCTCCGCGATGCCGACGATGCGAAGCGCCGGTCGTGCCGTGGGCCAGGACCTGACGTCAGGAGGGCGAAGCTCGGCGGGCCTGCGTGAGCGCCACCTCGCGCGCGGGCTGCTCGTTGCGCAGGTCGCGCTCTCGCTCACGCTGCTCTTCTCCGCGGGCCTGCTCGTGCAGACGTTCCAGCAGGTCTCGGCGACCGCGCCCGGCTTTCGATCCAGCGGGCTGCTCAGCTTCCACGTGAGTCCGAGTCGCGTCAGTCATCCGGACGCAGCGGCTCTGGCCCGGTTCTATCGATCCGTCGTAGAGGCCGTGGAGAGCATTCCCGGCGTGACACACGTGGCGACATCGAATGAGGTGCCGTTCAGCGGTTACGCACGCTTCGACGTGTTCGTGCCCGTGGAGCGCGGCGATCGTGGCTCCGACAACCCCCAGGTGCGCATTGGTACGGTCAGCGCGGACTACTTCACGACGCTCGGCCTCCCCGTGCTGAAGGGTCGTGGCTTTGCACGCACTGACGCGGACTCGGCGCCTCGCGTAGTGGTGATCAACGAGGCGTTGCGCCGCCGTTACTACGCCGACGTCGACCCGGTCGGCCGGATGATCTCATACGACCGGGGTGCTCCGTGGCAGATCGTCGGGGTGGTTGGGTCGGCGCGCATGCGCGGGCTGACGCAGCCGGAAGAGCCCGAACTCTACGTGCCCGATGCGCAGCTCCCCGGGCGCTCACGCTACGTCATGGCCCGCGTGGCAATGACGCCGTCACAGGTAGTGCCGCAGGTGCGCGCGGCGCTCGCGCAGCTCGATCCCATGCTGCCGATGACGGAGGTTGCGACGGTGGAGGAGCGCATGGAGCGCGACCTTGCACCGCAGCGCTACCGGGCGTCGCTCGTCGGAAGCCTCGGGACGGTCGCGTTGCTCCTCGTCACCCTCGGGATTTATGGCGTCGTGGCGTACGGTGTGACCCGCCAGGCGCGCGAGATCGGCATCCGGATGGCGTTAGGCGAGCGCCGCGGCCAGGTGTGGGGCCGCGTCGTGGGTGGGGCGATTCAGGTCGCGGTGATCGGCGTGGCGCTGGGGCTGGGCCTCTCGTTGGCGATGGAGCGCTGGCTCGCGTCGGTCGTCGTCGGCGTTCGCCCCGATGACCCGATCACGCTCGGTGCCGTATCGTTCGGATTGGTGGTGGTGGCCGCGGCCGCCGCTGCCGGACCGGCACGCCGGGCGACCAGGGTGGATCCGGCCACCGCATTGCGCGCCGAGTGATGCCTGATGGTATGACAACCCCCGACCGAAGTCGCCACGATAGACGACACGGGGCTCCGGCCTTCGCCGGAGCGACGAGGGTAGGGCGACACGGAATGCCGGCCGCTCGCCGGAGCGACGATCCCGATCAGCGCGGGGTGCGGCGCCCGCGGAGTAGCAGGAAGAGACCCGCGACGATGCAGATCGCGCCGTAGATCGCCCACTTCGTCTGCCCGGTCATGAAGCTGCCGGGAAGCACGTTGATGCCCTGCAGGAACCAGACGCAGCCCGTGAGCAGCAGGAGCACAGCCAGGATCGTTGTCGCGATGCGCATGAGAAACCGGGTGAGGGAGGGCAAGGCCGACGCCTACAAACGATTCATCGCCTGCCGACGGGTCGCAACCGTTGTGGGGCCTCGACTTGCAGAGACCAGCGGCAAGTCATAAGGTGACTTCTCGGCCGTGATGAGAGAGTTCCTCTGTATGCGCCTTCGCCCACTCCTGACCCTTCTCGTCGCGCTCCCTGGAGCATGCGTGGGCGCGCGGGGCCAGCGGCCAGAGCCCGCGGCTGGGGGGCAGTGGCCCGCCGATCGTCCCGTTGCGCGCACTGACTCCAACTCTATGCTCGCCCATCGCCAGCTCCTGGCCAAGCGCACCCAGGGGAAGGTCGACGTCCTCTTTCTCGGCAACTCAATCACGCGGCGCTGGGGCGCCACCGACTCTCCGGATTTCCTCGCCCACTGGAAGCAGACCTTCCACGGCTGGAACGCGGCGAACTTCGGGTGGGGCGGCGATCGCCTGGAGCACATGCTGTGGCGTATCGCGAACGGGGAGCTCGACGGCGTGCACCCGCGCATCATCGTGATCGAGGGCGGTACCAACAATGTCGGCACAGTACCCGGGGGCGACGAAAGAGTCGATAACATCGCGCGCGGGTACCGGGCGCTCGTGGAACTCTGTCGACGCAAGGCACCCAACGCCACGATCATCGTGACTGGCATCTTCCCGCGGAACGACCACATGGCCGTGCTGCCGGAGATCGTGCGCATCAACGCGCAGGTCGCGCAGCTGGCGGACGGACAAATGATCCGATACATCAACATCAACGACGCGCTGGCCGACGCGAACGGGAACCTCCTCGAGGGCATGACCGTCGATCGGCTGCACCTCACGGTGAAGGGTTACCAGGCGTGGGCGGACGCGTTGCAGCCGCTCCTCACGTCCATCCTCGGCCCGCCTGCGCCGTTCGATCTCGCGCCACCTCCCACTGGCGATCCGAGCGCGCGGCGTCCCTGAGCGAGCCGGCAAGGCGATCGCCAGGCGACGATCATGCGTGCGCCCCATACCGCGACGCCGAACAAAGGCTGGCCCGCCTCAGGTGCGCGCGACCCCGACGCATGCGCTCAAAACGTCGTCGCCGCCGAGTTGTCTTCGGCGCCCATGGCGCCAACCGCGCTGTCCCGAATGGAAACGCGATCAATTACGATCCGCGGACGCACGTTGTCGGTGTAGATACCCGTGACCACGTCGCGGAAGGATTTCGCCGGGGAGCCGAGGGGCGAGTTGGCGAAGAGCACCATTTCCATGTCCCGCGGAAGGAAGTACGCGAGGCTCTGCTCGACCTGGCCACCGGCGTTCCCCCACAGCCCGTTCTTGTTGTAGAGCGTACCGAGGGGAGTGTCCATCGCGACATCGATGCCCAAGCCGGCGTCGAGCATAGCCTGTGCCTGCGTCGTACTCACGATGCTGTTGGCTCGGCGGAACGCGCCCATCACGTCGAGGAGTTCGTCGACGGACAGGTGCCACCCCGCGCCACCACTCATGCTGGAGAGGTCGCCGGAGTTCCATCCCGCCGCCTGCGGGGGGAAGCTGTAGGCCAATGCGTGGTGCGCCGGATGTTCGTGGGTCGCGCCCGAAACGCCTGCCGGCGCGAAGACCTGGGTCTGCACGTACTGCGTGTAGGCCCCGATCGTGATGAGGTCCCACAGCAGGTCCTGCGAGTTCGATATGAAAGGGATCAGGAAGGATGCGGACGGCGCGATGTTGCCGTTGATCGTGGCAACCAGGATCCGGCACAGCCCGAAGTTCATGTTCTGGTACAGGTATGTGCCAACGCCCGTCGAGCCCGAGCCGATGCACCCCTGCATGAACGCGAAGTCCGAGTCGGAACGATTGGCGATGCCGAGCCCTGAGGTATGCGTCATCAGGTGCCGGAAGGTGACCTTGTCGACGTTCGGCCCCTTGGGCCAGTACGTCGGGAGGAAACCGATGACTGGCGTGTCGACCGAAATGCCATTGTCGGCGAGGAGCTTCGTCATCGCGATCGCGGTGATCAACTTGCTGCAGCTCGCGACATGCATGGGGACGTTGGGGGTCCACGCGTCTCCGCCGTCCCATGGCCGCTTGGCCCAGTTCCACTGCAGCGTGTAGATGGTGCGCCCTCGTTGCCGGAGCTGCATCACGTATCCGGCGACCTCGTTGCGCAGCGCCTCGTGAAGCGCCTTGCCGAAGCCATCGACATCGAAGAAGTACGGAAAGGTCGTCTTGATCGGGAATACGAACTCGGGGTAAGCCACCCCGTCGTGCAGTCCCTTGCTCGATACGGCTTCCTTCACCCACGCCGGTCGGAGCACGTGCGAGCGGACGACGCGCTCATCGAGAGTCAGCCCGCGGATGGAGCTGAGCGCGGAAGCGATGTGAGGGTCCATGGGAAGTCGGGCCGAAAAGGGTGGAGGAGTGCGAGGCAGCGGCGTCGCCAACACGGAGGCAATGTTCACGCCGCGTCGTTACGCTCCCGTCCGGCAATACTTAGTCGGGGACGCGAGCGAGCATGAACACGATGGGGGCAGCGGGGCGCGAGAGGGCCGTTACCTTGACAGACTAGGCTTTCTGCCTTAGCTCTAGCATAGCCTGTCTGGGTAACGATCCAAATGCCAAAACCGACGAACCCACTCCTCCACGGCACGCTCGACGTCCTCATCCTCAAGACACTGACATGGGGGCCACGACATGGCTATGCCATCGCGCGCTGGCTGGAGGAGAGCACCAACGATGAAATCCAGGTCGAGGAAGGCTCGCTCTATCCCGCGGTCTACCGATTGGAGGAGCGTGGACTCATCGAATCCGAGTGGGGCCTATCTGAACTCGGTCGTCGCGCCAAGATCTACCGCCTGACGAGTCAGGGACGCGCCCGGCTCAAGGCCGAAACGGCGGAGTGGGAGCGCTTCACCAGCGCCGTCACCCGCGTGCTGCTCCCCTCTCGCTGAGCGGGCCGACCGATGCCGCGGCTCGCCCGCTTCGCGATCTCCCTCCGGCAATGGGTCTGGAAGCCCACCGTCAAGGACGAAGTGGACTCGGAGCTCGCATTTCACATCGAGATGCGGACGCGCGAGCTGGTGTCGCGGGGGATGGACCCGGCCCTGGCCCGTGCAGTGGCCATCGGTCGGTTCGGAGACATTGGCAAGGTACACACCCAACTCGAACAGATCGGTCGCCGGCGCGACCGGAGGGAGCGTCGCATGGAGTGGTTCGATGAACGGCGGCAGGACGTGGTGTTCGCCCTCCGGCAACTGCGCCACAATCCCACCTTCGCCCTCGTCGCCATCATCACGTTAGGCATCGGCATCGGGGCCACGACGTCCATCTTCAGCGCGGTGTACGCGGTCGTCCTCCGGCCCCTCGCCTATCGGGAGCCCGAGCGGATCGTGTACGTGAACAGCACCCTCAACGGCACCGACGAAAGCATGGCAGCGGCCGCGTTCACCGCGCTCGACGCCGACACGCGATCGTTCGAACATCTCGCGGCCGCCGAGTACACCAACTTCACGATGGTCGACCGGGACGATCTTCCGAGCCAGATCGGTGGACTGCGCGTCACCGCCGACTACTTCCCGGTCTTCGGTGTCGCCCCACTCCTCGGTCGCGCCTTCCGGCCCGAGGAAGAGGTCCCCGGCCGGGATGCCGTCGTGATGCTGAGTCACGGGGTATGGGCGCAGCGCTTCGCCTCCGACTCCGCCGTCATCGGCCGGTCGCTCAAGGTGAACGCCCGCAGCGTCACCGTCATCGGTGTGATGCCGCCGTCCTTCAGCTTGTCGAGCGAAGACGAGGCGATGTGGTCGCCGCTGGCGCTTACGCCGATCGAACGCGAGGACTACCTGAAGGGATTTCTCCAGGTGCGAGGCAGGCTCGCGCCGGGTGTGTCCCTGGAGCAGGCCACTGCGGACGTTCGCACTGTCACCCGGCGCGTCACCGAGCGACAGCCGCAGGGGAACCCGGCGCGAAGTGCGCGCCTGCAGCCGCTCGGCGACGCCGTCGTCGGCACGTTCCGGGAGCGCCTCTTCATCCTCATGGGCGCGGTGGGGCTCGTCCTGCTGATCGCGTGCGGGAATGTCGCGAACCTCCTGCTCGCCCGGGGGGCATCCCGTGCGAGGGAAGTCGCGCTGCGCACGGCCATCGGGGCCGGCCGCGCCCGGATCGTGAGGCAGCTCCTCACGGAAAGTGCCGTCGTCGGCGTGCTCGGTGGCGCCGTCGGATTGCTGCTGGCAGTTTGGGGTATCCGGGTCATCAAGGCCGTGAGCCCGGAGGGCGTGCCGCGACTCGACGAGGCGGGCCTCGACTGGCAGACCGTGGCCTTCGCCCTGCTGCTCTCGCTCGTGAGCGCGGCCCTCTTCGGGCTCGTCCCCGCACTCCGACTTGCGCGAGCCGACCTTCACTCGGCGCTCAAGGAAGGCGGGCGTGGCGTCGGCATGGCGTCGTCCCGCGATCGCGTGCGTCGTGCGCTCGTGGTCGCCGAGGTCGCGCTCTCCCTCGTGCTGCTGACTGGCGCGGGCCTGCTCATTCGCAGCGGAATCAGGCTGCAACGGGTCGAGACCGGGTTCGACGTGCGGCGGCTGTTCACCGGCGCGATGACGCTCCCCCGGGTCTCGTACGGGGCGCCGGAGCAGGTCGCGCGTGCGTATCGCGAGATTCACGAAGCGGTACAGCGCGTGCCGGGCGTCGAGTCGGCCGCGCTGGTCTTCAGCATTCCATTGTTTGGTGGAAGTGCGTCGGCCGGGATCAACCCCGAAGGGCGCCCGCAGGATGCGGCGAGCCAGATATCGGCCGAGTTCTACATCGCGACGCCGAATGTCTTCTCGACGATGCGCATTCCCCTCCGTGGAGGCAGGGACTTCACCGATCGCGACGTCCAGGGATCGCGCGTGGTGGTCATCAATGAGGAAGCGGCTCGGCAGGCCTTTCCAGGCGAGACTGCCGTTGGCAAGCGCATCGGCTTCCTGCGCGACTCGGCAAATGCCCTGACATACTGGGAGGTCGTGGGGGTGGTGGGGGACGTGCGCTCGAGCGGATTGCGGGATGCGCCGCGGCCGGCGATGTACATCCCCCTCGCCCAGACCCCGGGCGTCGTCCTCGATGCCATTCAGCGCACGATGTTCGCCGTCGCCCGTACCCGGGGAGAGCCCCTCACGCTGACGCGCGACATCCAGCGGGCCGTCGCCAGTGTCGATGCGTCGCTCCCCATGTTTGCCGTCACCTCCATGGAGCAGCGTCTGTCCGATTCGCTCGACAGCACGCGGTTCAATACGGTGCTGCTCTCGGCGCTTGGCGTCATCGGGCTCGTGCTGGCGACCGTCGGGATCTTCGGCGTCCTTTCGTACTTCGTCAGCCAGCGACAGCAGGAGATCGGGCTCCGCATGGCCCTCGGGGCGACGCCCCGCGGTGTTCTCGTCCTCGTCGTCCAGCAGGGACTGCGTCCGGTGATCCTGGGCATCCTGGTGGGGCTCGCCGGCGCTGTCGCCGCGACGCGCGTGCTCGGCACGCTGCTCTACGAGGTGAGCGCGACCGATCCCCTCACACTTGGGGCGGTGGCCCTTGGCGTCACGGGCATCGCGGCGATTGCCGCCATGGTGCCGGCCAGGCGCGCCACGCGGATCGATCCCCTCGCCGCGCTTCGGGAATAGCGCGACCGGCAACGACGCTGGGCTCCAGCTTGCGCCGGATCGACGGGACCCTCAGCCGTCGGCCGTCGCACCTGCGAAAGCAGCGTGCCCAGCGTCGTTGTCCCACATGCTTATGAAAACGACACGGGGCTCCGGCCCCCGGCTTACAGCCTGCCGGGGCATGCTTCGCCGGAGCGACGAGCGTGGTGCTGCGATTTCCCGACGTGCAAAGGGCGAGAGTCAATCGACCCTCGCCCCTGCTC
>JACMLI010000037.1 GCA_014379705.1 Gemmatimonadaceae bacterium | reverse complement strand
TGTCAGCCGGAAGGGGAATCGAATCGAGGGAGGCATCACCACTCGCCACCAGCAGCACGCGGCCGTATCGCTGCCGCATGACCACGCGGCCATGCCCATCCTCGACGTGTGACACGACGTCGGTCACGACGCGGCCATTCGGGGCAAACTCCGCGTAGCGCCCGCCACGGAATCGACCGACCTTCCCTCCGCTCGGGAACAGCCAGAGCGTCCCGTCTCGCGCATCCAGCGCCTCCTGAATCGGCGATGTCGGCAGACCGTGTGCACTGCCATACGACGTTCGACCTGATGGGCCCAGGTGTATCAGTCCCCCGGGATCGGTCCCGAGCCATACCCCTCCCCGTCGAGCGGGAGCGAGCAGACGAAAGGGACGACCGACGTTGTGCTCTCTCAGGCGCAGGGGGGTCGCGGACTCGCCCACCGCGCCGTCGCGCAGTTCGTAGAGGACGCTCCTTCCCCCCACGTGCAGCCACATCGTGCCGGTCATGTCCTGCACGATGCCCTGCGGTTGCTCGGCGGGCAGTCCCGACCTGACGCCCAAGGTAATGAACGGCGGGTGCTGGAGGCGATCGAGGCCTGCGTCCGTCGCGATCCACGCCGTGCCGTCCGCAGCGACTTCGAGATCATGCACGCGATCGCTCGACAGCCCCTCGCGCCTCGTAAACTGCTCGACGACCCCTGCGCTCCATCGCACGACGCCCTCGGTCGACGTCGGAAACCAGATCGCGCCCTCCGCATCCTCCCTCGCGAACCGCGTACTGAAGGCACGCGTGGGATTGGGAAGCGTGACCTGACTCCACTGGTCCCCGTGCAGCCGCCAGAGGCCCGGGCCGAGTCCGGAGCCAATGGCCCACACCGCGCCGTCCCGTGATTGCAGGAGCGCGCGGATCCGGCCGTTGCCGTATCGTCGCACCGAATCACCAACCACGTGGTAGAGCCCCATGGTCCGCGTACCGATCCAGAGTCCCATGCCGGTGTCGGGTGCCACACCGAAGTGCTCGTCGAGCGGGATGTCGATCGGCAGGTGCCCATCGTCGACACGACCATCGCGCAGGATCCCGAAGCGCGGCCCACGGACCCAGAGGCGGCCGGCACCATCTTCGGTGACCGAACCGTCGATGCCGGAGGAGAACACGGTGCGCATGACGCCGCCGGTATAGGCAAGCAGTGACGTCTCGGGCCCGCGAATCCACGTCGTGCCGCGGGTGTCCACCAGCGAGGGTGAGAAAAAGCCCTGCTTCGTCGCGAGGTCGGCGTCAGCCGCGCCTTCGAGTACCGTGAAGCGCCGCCCATCGAAGCGCGTGATGCCCCCGGCACCGCTCAGCCACAGGTAGCCATCGCTCCCGCGCATCAACAGGCGCTCGCCAGGGAGCGGGGGGCCGGCATCGCCCGTCCACGAGGTGTGGTACCAGAACTTGAGCGGCGTCGCCGCAGCCTGGGCTCGCCCGAGGATGGGCGCGAGCAGCATGGCGAGGCCGCAGGCGGCGCGCCGCATTCAGTCGCTAGTCCAGGTGGAGAATTCCACGTCGGACGGCGATGGTGACCGCCTCGGTCCGGTCGTCGGTGTCGAGCTTCTGCAGGATGCTCCGCACGTGCACCTTCATGGTGCTCTCGGTGCGGCCGAGGATATGCGCGATCTCCGGATTGCTGCGCCCCTTCGCCATGAGCGCAAGGACTTCCAGCTCGCGCGGAGTCAGTTCGATCCTGGGCGTGTATTCGGCAATCTTCGCCGCGACGACCGGCGGGATGCCGCGCAGGCCCCGATGCACGCTCCGGATCACCTGCAGCAACTCCGTCCGCAACATGTCCTTGAGCAGGTACCCCTTCGCCCCCGCGGAGAGCGCGCGATGGATGTCTTCGTCGCCCTCGTACATGGTCAGCGCAATGATGCGGGCCGCCGGAAACTCCTCGCGGATCGCCCGGATTGCCGACACGCCGTCCATGACCGGCATGCGCAGGTCCATGAGGACGATCTCCGGACGGTGCTCGCGATACGCCTCGAGCGCCTCCTCCCCGTTCGACGCCTCGGCAACGACGCGCATGTCGGCCTCGGGGCCGATCACGGCCGCGAGCCCGCTGCGGATCAGCGGGTGGTCGTCGACGGCGAGGATGGTAATGGGAGGGTTGGCGTCCACGGCCTCATCTTATCAGCGAGGCGTGGCGCTCGCCTACGCCCATCGACGTAGGGGACCTACCTGATCGATCGAAGTAGCCAAAGACCGACCGGGAGGTCGATTCAACCGTGACAGCCTGCGGATACTGTCTGACCGCGCGCCAGGGACGGCGCAGGACTTCCCCTCAGGTCACGATGGAGCCACACGATGGACGAGCAGACCATGGCAGGCGAGCGCACCGCCTCGACAGTCACGATGCGCGATGGCACGAGCATCTATTACAAGGATTGGGGAACGGGCGCCCCAGTGGTGTTCAGCCACGGCTGGCCGCTCAGCAGCGACAGCTGGGAAGCGCAGATGTCCTTCCTGGCGTCGAAAGGGTACCGGTGCGTCGCTCACGACCGCCGAGGGCACGGGCGGTCCACGCAGAGCTGGAGCGGCAACGAGATGGATACGTACGCCGACGACCTCGCCACGCTGATCGAGAGCCTCGACCTCCGTGGCATCACGCTCGTGGGCTTCTCGACCGGCGGAGGTGAGGTGGCGCGCTACCTCGGTCGGCACGGGACCTCGCGCGTGAAGAAGGCCGTGCTCGTTTCTGCCGTTCCCCCCTTCATGCTGCAGGCGCCCGACAACCCGCACGGCGTTCCCATCGAGGTGTTCGACGGCATTCGCGCCGCGTCCCTTGCCGACCGCTCGCAACTCTATCGCGACCTCGCCGACGGCCCCTTCTTCGGCGGGAATCGCCCTGGACAGTCGCCTTCGCGCGGGATGCGGGACGCGTTCTGGCTGCAAGGCCTCCAGTCGGGGCATCACAACGCCTTCGAGTGCATCGCGGCGTTCTCGGCCACCGACTTCCGCAATGATCTCGATGCGTTCAACGTGCCGACGCTTGTGATCCATGGCGACGACGACCAGGTCGTGCCCTTCGAAGTCGGCGGGAAGGCTTCGGCGGCGCGCATCCCCGGCGCGCAACTC
>JACMLI010000322.1 GCA_014379705.1 Gemmatimonadaceae bacterium | reverse complement strand
CGGCGGGCACGTCCCCGCGCAACTCCCTGAGCGGCGGAGGACGCACGCTGAGGTGCGCCGAGAGCACGTCTTCTACCGCGCCGCTGAACGGCACCCTCCCCGTCAGCAGTTCAAAGGCCAGCACGCCGACGGCATAGATGTCAGCCCGATGATCCACCCGCGCGTCAGCGCCGATCTGCTCGGGCGCCATGTATCCCGGCGTGCCGAGGACCAGTCCGAGCGTCGACCGCGCGGGCGCATCACGGGTCGACTCGGTCATGGCCTTGGCAATCCCGAAATCGGCGACCATCGCGTGGCGACCGGTCAGGAGCACGTTCTCCGGCTTGATGTCCCGATGGACGATGCCTCCCTGGTGCGCATAGGCCAGGGCCTCACAGATATCGCGGAGCACCGTGACGGCGTCGCTGACCGCGAGTGGACCGTCGCGCACCAGGCGATCGCGAAGCGAATGACCGGATTCGTAGGGCATCACGTAGTACAGCACGCCGTCGGCGTCGCCCGAATCGTAGAGCGGGACGATGTGCGGGTGGTGGAGCTGCGCCGAGATCGCGATCTCTTTGAGGAAGCGCTCGCGTCCTAACGCGGCCGCGAACTCGGGACGGATGAGCTTGACCGCGACGTCGCGTCCGTGCTTCACGTCCCGCGCAAGGAACACCACGGCCATCCCCCCACGTCCCAACTCCCGGCTCACCGGATACCGCTGGGCGAGCGATGCAGGAACTTGCACATCCTCATCGAAGAGGGCTGCAAAGCGCTCAGCCGCCGAGCGATCCAGGAAGGGATGCCCCGTTTCGCATTCGGCCACAAGACGCTCGAGTTCTGCGCGTCGAGCTCCATCGCCACCGCTGAGCTCGATCAGGCGGGCGGGGCGATCCTCCGGCGCCGCATCGAGCAACGCGTCGACGAGCGGCTCCAGTTGCGCCCAGTTGGCAGGTGCGAGCGGCCGCGGCACGAGAGCCATCTCAAGGATGGCGGTGAAACGTGCTCACGACTCGAGCGCGCGACGAAGCATCATGCGCGCCTTGGCCCAGTCACGCTGGACGGTGCGGACGGTGAGGCCGAGGGCAGTGGCGATCTCGTCTTCGGTAAGCCCGCCGAAGAAACGGCACTCCACCACACGCACGAGGCGCGGGTCGACCTCCCCGAGCCGCTGCATCGCTTCGTCGAGCTGCACGAGGGCCTCCGGCTGGTCGTCGACCGCAATGTCCTGCTCATCCAGCGTGATTCGCCGGAACTCGCCACCTCGCTTGAGCGACAGCCGCGCCCTCGCCCGGTCGACGAGCACATGTCGCATGGCGATCGACGCGACGGCGAGGAAGTGCGCACGATCGCTCCACTCGGCCCGCGATTGGTCGACGAGCTTGAGGTAGGCCTCGTGCACGAGCGCCGTCGTCTGGAGCGTCCCGCCGCGACCTCCGGCTCCAAGGTGACGGTGCGCCATCGCGCGCAGTTCCTGGTACACGAGCGGCAGCAGTCGGTCGAGCGACTCGCGTCCGCCCCGCAACTCCGTGAGGACGTCCGTGGAAGGCGTCGACGCATCCATCGGTGAAGCTTGGCCGCCCCAGGCACGCGAAACAAGAGTGCGCCAGGGGCGATGTCGTGTTCTGGCGCCCTTCTTCGTTCCCCCCTGTGAGAGGCGCCACCACACGTCGGGTAACCACCCGAGACGTCGGGGTGGCCTGGCGACTAACACGCGACGGACCGCGGCCTCATCCGGTCCGGGCGCACACACGGGGGGGGAACCATGTTTCCGACGCTGAAAGCCCATTCTCGATCGACCTTGCTGCTGACCCTGACCGCATTGCTGGCCTGTGCAGATATGCCGAGCCAAGCCACCCAGGAGACAGACGTACAGCTGAGCGCGGTCAAGTTCTCCAACGGTCTCGCGAGCACCCGCTGGAATCGACGCGTGGCGGGCCTGCTCGCGTTGTATCCTCCGTCCAACGGCCAGGCGGCGACCAGTCGCATCCTGACCTACCTGTCCATCGCGCAATATCGCGCGGTCCTCGCCGCTGATGCCTCGAATGAGCGGCGCGTGTCGGCCTCGGTCTCGGCAGCCGTTGGTGGCGCCTCCGTCGCGGTGTTGAGCGCATTCTTTCCGCTGGAAAGCACCAACCTCGAAGCGCAGTACGACGCGGATCTTGCCGCGGAGCAATGGCCCGGTGAGCGGCTCAAGGATCCCGTGGCGGGAGAAGCCATCGGGCGCGCCGTCGGTGCCGCGGTGAATGCCTCGGTCGCCACGGACAACTACAACGTGGTGTCGCCCGGGACTCCGCCCGTGGGGCCGGGCTACTGGGTCTCCAGCGCGTCACCGATCGTTCGCTCGCTGCACGGCACTCGCCCGTTCTTCCTCACCTCCGCGAGTCAGCTCCGGTCACCGCCGCCACCGGCGTTTGGCTCGCCTGAGTTTGTCACTGCCCTGGCAGAAGTGCGCGCCATCTCGGACACGCGCACGCCGCAGCAACTCGCCCTCGCGAACTTCTGGAATACCTCGGTCCCACCGTTCACCGCTGGCGCGCTCAACCTGATCGCCGACTCCCTCATCGAGGCGCACCAGCGAAGCGAGCGGGAAGCCGCGCGGATCCTCGCGTACGCCAACGCCGCCGCGTTCGACGCGCAGATCGCCTGCTTCGATACCAAGTTCACGTACTGGTTCATCCGGCCGTCGCAGGCGGACATCGCCATCACGTTGCCGATCGGGCTGCCCAACCATCCCTCGTACCCCTCGGCGCATTCGTGCATAACGGGTGCCCTCATGACGGTGGTGGCGGAGGCGCTGCCGAGTGAGCGCCGCAAGCTGAACGGGATCATCGAGCTGGCGGGCCTGTCGCGGATCTATGGCGGGATCCACTACCAGTTCGATGTCGAGGCGGGCCAGGAGATCGGCCGCGCGGCGGCAGCGCTGGCGCTGAGCGGATCCCTCCGCTGAATGAGAGGGCCCTCGGCGGGATTCTCGCCGAGGGCCCTCTCATACCCAGCGCGCTCCCGCGATGGCAGGTGACTAGTCGCCAATGGTCAGCGACGACGCACGAGGGGACCCACGTGTGACATCAGCGCCCGCAGGAACGCATCGGACTCCATGAACACGGCGAAGTGACCGGCGCCCGCGATGGGCGTGAACCCCTTTCGCGGCGCGCGGATCGTGCGCACGAACTCCCGCGCGAGACTCGTGGGCGTGGTGAAGTCCTCGGCGCCTTGTATCACGAACACGGGGACCGCGAACTCGCCGCCGATGGCCCTTGCCTCCAGTACGCTCGTCTGCGGCACGAGACGTCCTCCGCTCACGCCCTGACCCTCGAACCAGTCGGTGACATCGCGCGGTGACGACGCCGGCGCCATGAGCGCCATGCCGAACGTCGAGGCGAGAAAGACGTCGGCGCCTTCGAACAGGTTCGCCCACTTGCGCTGTACGCCGTAGCCCCGGCCATCCGTCCACGGCGGGCGTCCCACCTCGCGGAGTTCCTTGATCGCGCGCTGCTCACCTCGCGATTCCGAGGCCTTCAGTACCTCATCGTAAGCGACGAGGTAGTTCCTCGCGGGATCGGCGACCTGGCCAGTTCCGACAAACGCGTGAAAGAGATCGGGTCGCGCTTTTGCCATGAACACGCCCAGGGTCGAGCCCCAGGAATGGCCGACGAGGATGATCTTCGGCTGGTTGAGCGTGGTTCGCAGGAACTCCGTCAGCTCGATCCCGTCGTTGACCATGCGCTCGATCGTGATCGTCGGCGCCACGGATGGGCCGCTCCTTCCCAGCGTCCTGCCGGCGCAACGCTGGTCCCATTGCACGACGGTGAACTGCTTGAGCCACGAGCGGAACGCGGCGTAGCCCCATGGGTTCGTGGCATCCCCCGGTCCGCCGTGCAGGAACAGGAGGACGGGATTGCTCCGGTCTTCGCCGCGAATGGTGATGTACTGTTCGATCCCGCCGATGGTGACGTACCTGGACTCGTCGATCCCGTCAGGCGTGGTGATGGCATAGTCCCGCGCGTTGCGAGTTCGCAGGAACGCCAGCATCCCGTCGAGGATACGCAGGTCTGCGACGCGCTGCTCTGCCCTCGCCGTCGAGTCCTGCGCCATGGCCTGGACGGAGTGGGCAGCACAGAAGACCACGAGTAACAGTGGACGCAGGAAGCGATGCATAGTCGTCAGGTCGCCGACATCGTCGCTCCTGCGAAGGCAGGAGCCCAGAGTCGTACGTGAAGCCCGATATCTCCCCGGTCCCCAGCTACTTGCCGTAGAGCGTGCGCAGCCCCCGCGCGACCGTGGTTCCCAGCACGTCGACGTGGCCCATGCCCGGGTGGTACTCCGTCAGCACCTTGAGCCCCGGATAATTCCTCGAGGCAAGCTTCCCGGTGATGTGCGACATGCCGCTCACGATCCTGCCAATCCCCTCGAACTGTCCGTCCGCCACCTCCAGCACCCCAGCGCCGAAGTAGATGCTCACCGGGAAGTCCTTATGCTCCTTGGCGAACTTCTCTTCCAGCCGAAACGCCTCGCCGTCGCCGTACGCCATGGCCGGACTCGAGATCAGGTACTTCTTGAAGGGCACGTTCGGCTGGAACATCGCCCACGTGGCGAAGAATCCGCCCGCCGAGATGCCGAAGAGACCGAGGTTCTCGCGATCGATCGGGTACTTCGCCGCGATCATCGGGATCAGCTCCGAGATGATGGCGTTGAGGAAGCGCGTCGCACCGCCCGTGCACTTGCCCTCGGCGAACTTGAGTTCCTTGCACAGCCCGGTGACTGCCTGGCCGAACGGGTCCTTCATGTCCCAGTTCGGCGGCGAAAACTCGTAGACGCGCCGGCGTGTGTGCTCCTGCTCCCCATCACTGCGCGGCACCCCGATGCT
>JACMLI010000321.1 GCA_014379705.1 Gemmatimonadaceae bacterium | reverse complement strand
TGATCGCCGGGACCATCGGCCACCACCCTCTCATAAATGGTTTGATCACACGCGGACACCTCGACGTGCGGGGCGTTGCCGGGAAATGGGAGGCCTTCCTCATCCAGGTCGTCGACCGACCCGTGCCCGGGGTGGACCGCGCCCTCGTCATTGCCGGCAGCGACCGCCGCGGAACGATTTACGGGCTGTACGACGTGTCGGCGGAGATCGGCGTGTCGCCGTGGTATTGGTGGGCCGACGTGCCCGTGCGGCGACGCGCGTCGCTCCACGTCGAGCCCGGTCGTCACACGCGCGGTGCGCCGGCGGTGAAGTACCGGGGCATCTTCCTCAACGACGACGCCCCGGCATTGTCGGGTTGGGCCCGCGCCACTCCCGCAGATCCCGGCGGGAGCGTTCGTGCAGTCGCGAGGCGTCGTGGCGATGGAGGCCGAGCACTACACGTCCGCAGCTTGTGGGACGGCGGGTTTCGCTGGCTTGCTGTCCCTGGTCTCGGTCGGAGCTTCTCCGGCGTCACGGCGACACCCGTCACGATGCCGAGCGTGACGCCGGACGCGACCTCGCGGCAGCTCGGCTTTCGCGTCGTGCTGTTCGACAGTGGTGACGTGCGGTTCCGCACCCACGTTTCCCCGACGTTCAACGTCCTGGGACGGAAGGAGGGCCTGCGCTTCGCCGTCTCGATCGATGACGAGCCGCCGCAACTCGTCGACGTGAACGTGGACAGCACGCTGGCGACCTGGGAACGCGCCGTGGGCGAGAACATCCGCGTCCTCACCACCCGGCACCGGGTCGCTCGGCCCGGCACGCATACCGTGAGGTTCTGGCTCGTTGACCCCGGCGTCGTCCTGCAACGGCTCGTGCTCGAGACGCGGGAGGTCCCGCCGAGCTACCTGGGCCCTCCGGAGTCACTCCGCGCCGGGGCGCGGCGTTGAGGGAGAGATCCCACTGGTGTGACTCGGCTCGCGGTGGCCTCTTGTGGCATCCGGGAACGGCTACTCCTCGAGCGCCGGTTTCACAATGTCCGCCTCACACACAACAGTCCTGTCGCTGGCACCCGACGTGGTGCTGCGCTTTCCATCGGCCGGCGAGATCCTGATCGAGCGCGGATTGCAGCGCGTGGTCGTCGGGGGCCATGGCGTCGCGATCGTGGATGCGTTTCGCGCGCCGTCGATGGTCGGGGAAGTGATCGATCGTTTGTCAACGCGCGCGGCTGGCATGCGGGACTTTCTCGAGATCGTGGCCACCGTCAACGAGCTGGCACACGTGGGAATCCTCGTCGAATCCTCGGCGATCCCCGCCGTGTTGAACCCGGATGCCACGCGATTCGACGCGGCCCACATCCACCTCGAGATGCTCAACGATCGCGTCCGTACCGAGAAGTACCTCCGCGCGATACGCGAGACGGTGCGCCCGGGGGACGTGGTGCTCGACATCGGAACGGGGAGCGGCGTGCTCGCCGTCGCCGCCGCGAAGGCAGGGGCTTCCCGCGTTTTCGCGATCGAGCTGAGTGGAATCGCGGCGGGCGCCGAGCGGGTGTTCGAAGCCAATGGAGTCGCCGAACGCGTGAGCTTGCTCCGTGGTGAGTCGACAGCCCTCGAGCTCCCTGTGCGAGCCGACGTGCTCGTCGCAGAGCTCATCGGCATCGATCCGCTCGGCGAGTCGATCCTGGAGACCACGCGAGATGCCGTGGCGAGATTGCTCGTCCCCGGGGCTCGACTCATCCCTGCTTCGATCGAGGTGTTCGCCATCCCTGTCACGTTGCCGGAGGCGGTCACGAAGCGGTGGCAGTTCACCCAGTCGTCGGTCACTCAGTGGCGCGAGTGGTATGACATCGACTTTTCGCCGCTGATCGCTCTCTCCGCGCAGTCCGTGGTCGCCACGTCGGCCAGCCCGCGACAGCTGAGTGCGTGGGAGCCATTGGCTGCGCCCATTTCTTGTTTCGTCCAGGAGCTCTCGGCGATCGACCGGACGACGGTGGAGGTGCTCCGCCCCGTGACCGTGACTCGCGCGGGACGCATCGATGCCGTCGCGCTGTACTTCACGGTGCAGCTGTCAGAGGGAATCGCCCTGTCGACCGATCCTACCGAACCACGCGACGACAACCATTGGCGGCATCGCGTGTGGCTCTTGCCTGCGCCGATGGAAGTTCGGGCGGGTGACGCGCTCGAGCTGGCGTTTCGGCACCGAGCGAGTGGGGCCCCGGTCGAATTGCGACGCGCAGGTGAACATCGGGTTGAAGATGCCAACACCTGAGCCAGCCTGGCTTGGGCATGCCCCTTTCGGCACCCCGCACCGCGCACAAGCTTGTAGTCTGACAAGGATCCGGCGGCCCTCCAACCGCCAACACGTGAGGTGCCCATGAGTCGTCCCCGCTTCAGCCTTCGAGCCTCCCTGCTCGCCACCCTCGTCCTCGCGTCCACCGCGCAGGCGCAGGACAAGTACCGCGATCCCCCGGACGCGATCCGCCGGATCCTCGACGCCGAGCCGCTGCCGATCGCGAATGTCAGTCCGGACAAGACGCAGCTCGTGCTGCTGCGTCGGCCCGGCCTGCCGTCGATCGAGAAGGTCGCCGCGCCGGACGTGAAGCTCGGCGGCCTCCGGTTCGATCCGCGCACCAATGGCCCGACGCGGACCTTCGACTTCACCGGGATTCAGCTGCAGGCGGTTTCTGGCGGAGCGGCGCGCACGGTGGCCATGACGCTTCCTCCACAGGCCACGCTCGGCAACATCCGCTGGGCCCCCTCGGGGGACCGTATTGCCTTCACCGTCACGACGAGCAACGCCATTACGCTCTGGGTGGCCAATACGACAAATGCCACGGCGCGACAGGTCTCCGCGCGACCGCTGAACGCGGTCCTCGGGACGCCATGCGAGTGGCTCTCCAGCGAGCCCGCCCTGGTCTGCACGTTCGTCCCGACGGGCCGGGGCGCAGTACCGAAAGCCGCGACCACGCCCGAAGGGCCGATCATTCAGGAGACGGCCGGAGGTCGCGAGGAGCGCGCCGCGACGTACCAGGACCTGCTCAAGAGCCCGTACGACGAAAAGGTCTTCGAGTACTACGGCACGAGCCAGCTCGCCAAGGTCACCCTGGATGGTCGCGTGACGCCTATCGGCAGCCAGGCGATGTACGCCGGTGTCACTCCGAGTCCCGATGGACGGTTCCTGCTGCAGAACGTCCTGAGCAAGCCGTTTTCCTACCAGGTGCCGTTCTTCTACTTCCCCACGCGCACGGAGATCGTGGGGTTGAACGGGACGGTGGCGAAGGTGCTGACGTCGCGTCCCCTCGTCGAGCGCGTACCGTGGGGCGGCGATGCAGCCGTGCCGGGGCCTCGCAATGCCCGCTGGCGCGCGGATGCCCCGGCAACACTCGTTTGGGTGGAGGCGCTGGACAACGGAGACTCCGAGGTCGCTGCGGCGAAGCGCGATCGCATCCTGATGCTCGAGGCGCCCTTCTCGGGCCAGGGCCGCACGCTGATGGAGACGACGGATCGGGCCGGCAACATCTGGTGGGCCAATGCGAACCTCGCGGTCGTGCGTGAACAGCGCGCCAGGACCCGCCGCGCCAAGACCTGGATCATCAATCCGTCTGATCCCTCGGCGTCACCACGCCTGTTGTGGGATCGCTCGTCCGAAGATCGGTACGGCGACCCCGGAAACTTCGTGACGCAGCAGAATGCCCAGGGCCAGGCGGTCCTCGCCACCACGCCCGACGGCAAGTCCGCCTTCCTGATCGGGCAAGGCGCATCGGCGGAGGGTGACAAGCCCTTCATCGACAAGCTCGACGTGGCGACGGGCAAGTCCACGCGCGTCTTCCAATCCGTGGCGCCCTATTACGAACAGCCGATCGGGCTGCTCGACGCAAACGGCGGACGGTTGCTGACGATGCGCGAGTCCCAGTCCGAGCCGCCCAACTATTTCGTCCGCGACGTGGCGGGCGGCGCACAGCCGCGTCAACTCACGCGATTCGCCGATCCGGCACCGCAGTTCTCGGGCGTCAAGTCCCAGCTCGTCACGTACACGCGCCCTGACGGCGTGCAGCTCTCGGCGACGATGTACCTGCCGCCGGGATATGAAGCGAGCCGCGACGGCAGGCTGCCGTTCTTCCTCTGGGCGTATCCGCTCGAGTTCCGGACTCGCGAGGCGGCATCACAGGTGGTGGGTTCGCCGCATCGCTTCGTGCGTCCGACCGGCCCCTCGCACCTGTTCCTGCTCCTGCAGGGGTACGGCGTGCTCGACAACCCGACGATGCCGATCCTTGGCGAAAATGGCGCCGAGCCTAACGACACGTACATCGCGCAGCTCACGGCGAGTGCGAAGGCGGCCATCGACAAGGTGGTGGACCTGGGCGTCGCCGATCGTGCGAAGATCGCCGTGGGGGGTCACTCGTATGGCGGCTTCATGACGGCCAACCTCCTGGCACATTCCAACCTGTTCCGTGCCGGCGTGGCCCGGAGTGGCGCGTACAACCGCACGCTCACGCCGTTCGGCTTCCAGGGCGAGGAGCGCACGTATTGGGACGCGGAGGAGATCTACAGCAAGATGTCCCCGTTCAACTACGCCGACTCGGTGAGCTCACCGATCCTGCTGATCCACGGCATGGCGGACGACAACACGGGGACGTATCCCGTGCAGTCCGAGCGTTTCTATGCGGCGCTCAAGGGCAACGGAAAGACGGCGCGCTATGTCCAGCTCCCGGCCGAGGCGCACGGCTATCGCGCACGCGAGAGCATCGGGCACACGCTGTGGGAGACGGTGACCTGGCTGGACCGCCATGTGAAGGGGAATGCGACGGTGGTGCCGTAGGGCGAGCGTGTGAGCGTGTGAGCGTGTGAGCGTGTGAGCGCTTGAGCGCGAGCAGGGGCGAGGGTCGATTGACTCTCGCCTTTTGCACGTCGGGAAATTGCAGCACCACGCTCGTCGCTCCGGCGAAGCATGCCCCGGCAGGCTGTAAGCCGGGGGCCGGAGTCCCGTGTCGTTTTTCATGAGCATGTGGGAGAACGACGCCGGGCACGCTGCTTTCGCAGGTGCGACGGCCGACGGCTGAGGGTCCCGTCGATCCG
>JACMLI010000320.1 GCA_014379705.1 Gemmatimonadaceae bacterium | reverse complement strand
GCGTCGACGGCATGCCCGCGCCGGTGCTCCAGCTCGCCGCATCGCAGACGCACGCGCTGGTCGTGGACACCTCGCGCTCGCGGCTCTTCGTCTACGCCAACGACCTGGGGCGCCCCCGTTACGTGACCGACTTCTACGTGAGCCTGGGCTTGAACGGGGCCCAGAAGCGCGACGAGGGCGACCAGAAGACGCCGGTGGGGATCTACCGCATCACCTCGAAGCGCGACGGGCTGCCCGACTTCTACGGCCCGGGCGCGTACCCGATCGACTACCCCAACGACTGGGACAAGCTGAACGGGCGCAAGGGGCACGGGATCTGGCTGCACGGGACGCCGTCGACCACGTACAGCCGCGCGCCGCGCGCGACCGACGGCTGCATCGTGCTCACCAACGACGACCTTGCGCGGCTCTCGCCCTACGTCGATGTCGCGCGCACGCCCGTCGTGATCGTGGACGCGCTCGAATGGCGCGAGCAGCAGCGCTGGGACTCGCAGCGCGACGAGTTCCTCGCCACCTTCGGACGCTGGAAAGTCGACTGGGAAAGCCGCGACATCGAGCGCTACTTCAGCCACTACGCCCCGGGCTTCCGCGTCGAGCGCGGCGGCATGGGCGGATGGAAGGCGCAGAAGCGCAAGGTGAACGCCGGCAAGACCTGGATCAAGGTGGGCGTGGAGGACATGAGCCTCTTCGCCTATCCGGGTGGCACCGACCTGATGCAGGTGACCTTTTCGCAGGATTACCGCTCCAACAACCTCTCCAACCGCACCCAGAAGCGCCAGTACTGGATCCGCGAGGATGGTCGCTGGCGCATCCTGCACGAGTCGGTCATCAACGAACCCCTTCCCAACCACAAACCCGAACGCATCGCCCAAAAATGAACCCGCTCCGTCGCATGGCCCTCGTCACCCTCGCCGCCTGCCTCCCGCTCGCGGCCATCGCCCAAACCCAACCCGCAGCCGGCAGCTGCGCAGCAAAAGGAAACGCTCCGATGAAAGTGAAGATCACCACCTCCATGGGCCCGTTCGTGATCGAGCTCAACAAGGAAAAGGCGCCCGTGAGCGTCGAGAACTTCGTGAAGTACGTCGAGTCCGGGCACTACAACGGCACCATCTTCCACCGCGTGATCGACGGCTTCATGGTCCAGGGCGGCGGCTTCAACAAGGACATGAGCCAGAAGCCCACGCAGGCGCCGATCAAGAACGAGGGCGCCAATGGCCTCAAGAACGAGAACTACACCGTCGCGATGGCGCGCACCGGCGTGCGCGATTCCGCCACCTCGCAGTTCTTCATCAACGTGAAGGACAACGAATTCCTCAACTACACCGGCGAGAACCCGCAGGGCTGGGGCTACGCCGTGTTCGGCAAGGTGGTCGAGGGCAAGGACGTGGTCGACAAGATCAAGAAGGTCGCCACCGGCACCACGGGCGGCCACCAGAACGTGCCCTCGCAGGCGGTGACGATCGAGAAGGCCGAGTGCGTCTAGGCCGTTCGGAGGGCGGAGCAGGGGCCCCGCTTGCGGGGATGCGACCCCGGAGGACGGCCAGTGCCGACGCGACCATGCCTCGTTAGTTCGCGAGGTGGGTCGGAGGCACGTGGTTGACGGCCCGCACCCTCTTCATCTCGGACCTGCACCTCGACCAGTCGCGCCTCGGGATAGTCGCGCAGTTCGAGCGTT
>JACMLI010000319.1 GCA_014379705.1 Gemmatimonadaceae bacterium | reverse complement strand
TTCGCAGTTCGGCGGTCTCGTGAACTACCGCACCAAGGCCGCCGACACCACCCGCCGGATCGCGTTCGAGAGCATCAGCAGTGCAGGGTCGTACGGGCTGCTGGGCACGTGGAATTCGGCGAGCGGCC
This sequence comes from Gemmatimonadaceae bacterium, assembly GCA_014379705.1. Classification (GTDB taxonomy): domain Bacteria; phylum Gemmatimonadota; class Gemmatimonadetes; order Gemmatimonadales; family Gemmatimonadaceae; genus RBC101. The sequence continues at coordinate 11,492 of JACMLI010000319.1, read as the reverse complement.
GGGTGGGCCCGTTGACCTACCGCGCGTATGCATCCGGGCGCCAGTCGGACGGCTACCGGTCGTCGTCCGAGTCCCGCGCGTCGTCGCAGTACCTCGGCGTGGACTACCGGGTGAACGACAAGGTGGACGTGCGCGGCCAGGTCGGACGGTCGTGGTATCGCTACCAGATCCCGGGTGCCCTCACCGACGCGATGTTCGACGCGAATCCCCGCGCGGCCACGCGTTCGCGCAACTGGTTCTCGCCCGACATCGTGGTGCCGTCCGTCGCCGTCACCTGGCGCCCGAACTGGCGCACCCGCGTGCATGCGCAGCTCTCGGCGGTGCTGGGCAATCGCAGCAGCGTACAGTTTGTCGGCTTCGCCGACGTCCGGGATACCGTGCAGGCAGCCACGGGGACCTACCTGCCGCGACAGGTCGACATCGACGGGTTCCAGTCGATCACCGGCGAAGTGCGCGTGACGAACGAATACCGGCTGGGCGACCTGCCCTGGATCCTCGCCGCCGGCATCGCGATCAACGACAACGACCTGCATCGCCGGCAGCAGGGCCGTGGCACGACGGGCACGGGCTACGACCTCACGCTGTCGAGTGGCACGTTCGGACGTGACATCCACTACCTCACGAACAACGTGGCGGTGTACGCCGAGCAGTTGATTCCCGTGACGTCGCGATTTTCGGTGATTCCGGGCGTGCGCATCGAGCGCGGCGAGACGCGCATGCGCGGTCGACTCAGCTATCTCGATCCGGCACAGGTGCCGACGAACATCGAGCACAACTACCCGCTCTTCGGCATCCGCGCGGAGTGGCAGGTTGCGAACGCGGAAGTCTACGGCGGGTGGAGCCAGAGCTACCGCCCGATGATCCTCAAGGACGTGATTCCGGAGACCGCGATCGAACGCACGGATCCCAACCTGCGCGATGCCCGCGGCTGGACGATCGAGGGTGGCGTGCGCGGCATGCTCGGCCACGTGCGCTACGACGTGAGTGCGTTCGCGCTGCGGTACAACAACCGCTTCGGCGGCATCCTGCAGGTGGACAGCGCGGGCGCGAGCTACCTCTTCAAGACGAATGTCGGGTCATCCTTGACGCGGGGCATCGAGCTCGCGCTGGACGCACCGCTCGTCGTCATGCGCACCGGCGCACTGCGCGCGCACACGGCCACGTCGTACTTCGACGGGACGTACCGCCGGGGGACGGTGACCTCGGCGGGCCAGAACCTCGACATCACGGGGAATCGCATCGAGGCCGTGCCGAAGTGGATCAGCCGCACGGGACTGACCGCGGGTGGTTCTGCCACGTCGGCGACGCTGCTGGTGAGCTACACGAGCGACAGCTACGCCGATCCGCAGAACACGCTCGTGCCCTCCGCGAACGGCGCGCGCGGCCTCGTGCCGTCGTACACGATCGTCGACGTGAACGCGTCTCGACAACTCGCGCCCTGGGTCCGCGTCCGCGTCGGCGTGAGCAACCTGTTCGGCGCCAACTATTTCACGAAGCGCCCCACCTTCTATCCGGGGCCTGGCATCTGGCCGAGCGATGGACGCGGCGTCAACGCGTCGGTGGAGCTGGTTCGTTAGGGTCCTGAGACCGTCGCACCTGCGAAGGCAGCGTGCCCAGTGTCGTTCCCGGGCCGAAACACCCGGGTCCCGGCCACGCATGCGTCGGGACCCTGGTCAACGCGTCGTGACTATTACACGGTCGCCGGCGGGCGGCGACGGCGACGCCACCACCAGGCGGCGAGCCCAAGGATCGCGCCCACCGGCACGACCACGCCAAGCGAGGCGATCACCGCGGCCACGAAGGTCACGAAGTTGCGCCACATCGCCTTCACGGCCTCGCCGATTACGCTCGTGCCCGGGTTCGAGCTCACGAGCGGGGCAGCTTCGTGCACCGTCACCGAGAGCGTGCTCATCGCCACCCGCGAGCGAAGGAAGCGCAGGCGACCCTCGAACCGCTCGATCTCCTCGCGCACGCGGGCCAGTTCACGTTCCACGGCCAGGACGTCCTCGAGCTTTCCAGTCCGGGTGGTCAGCAACATGACGAGGCGCTCTTCGAGGCGTCGGGCATTCTGCATGCGCGCCGTCATATCGACGAACTCCTCGCCCACGTCCTCGGCGGTGGAGTTGCTCTGTTCGACCTTCCCGATCGGGGTGAGGGTGGCCATCGCTTCCTCGAAGCGCGCGGAGGGGATCTTCACCTCGATCGTGCTGCTGCGGACCTGGTACTCTCCGGTGTTGGTGGAAACGTTGCCGATGTAGCCGCCAAGTCGAGTGGCCATCGCCCGCACCGCGGCCACGGCGATCTCGAGCGAGTCGACCTGGATCGACACATAGCCGTTCCGGATGATCATGCTCGCCGTGACCGAATCGGTTCCGCGGGGCCCGGGTTGCTGCGCCTGTGCTGGCGGAGCGGGGGAGGCCACGGCGTCGGCGGTGGCCATGCGCTTGGCTTCGGCACCGGCGAAGCCTGCGGTGGTTTCTCGCGCGGGGGCCGGGGCGACCTGATTGGCCACCATCGCGTCGGACGGCTCGTCGCGCGCCGAACCACTGCAGGCGGCGCCGAGGACGCCGGCGATGACGAGGACAGCAAGCACCGTGAAGTGGCGCAAACGGGGAGTTGGGGCAGGGCGGTACATGTCGGGCTCCAAGGGAAAGGCCGCGCGGGTAGTGGCGGCACACGCGGGGGGAGACGCTGCGGCCCACCGAAACTTGCACATGGCCGTCCGGCGGCCACCAGTCCAGCCGGGACGACGGCTGGTGAATCGGGCATGTAAGTCGGTCACTGGCAACGCCTTTGGAACGCAGTGGTGTATTAGGTTGCTCTCCAACTGCTCCCCTCCGGACCATGCGCTTCGCCATTCCGTTCGCGTTGCTCGCCCTGTCGACCAGCCTCGAGGCCCAGCGCCCGGCGACCCGACCGGGCATCGAGATGTCGGCCCCTGTCGCCGACGTCGAATACACCGTTGAGTTCACCCGCGCCCTCGCCGCGCGCCGCACGCTCCGCGTCACCACGTCGCTCACGACCTCGGGGCGCGAGCCGCTGCTCCTGTCGCTGCCCGCGTGGACCCCCGGCGCCTACGAACTGAGTTTCTTCGCCCGCCACGTGTCATCGTTCGCCGCCACCGGCGATGGCAAGTCTCTGGCGTGGGACAAACTCGACGCAGATACCTGGCGCCTCCAGCCCAATGGCGCGCGCAGGGTGAGCGTGTCGTTCGATTATCGCGCCGACAGCCTGGACAATGCGATGGCGTGGTCGCGCCCCGACTTCACGTTCTTCAACGGCACGAACCTCTTCCTGTATCCCGAGGGGCGTGACGCGGCCTTCACGGCGACGGTGGCGATCCGCACCGAAGCCGACTGGAAGGTGGCCACCGGGATGGCGTCGACCAGCGCGCGTTTCACCTACACGGCCCCGAACTATCACGACCTCGTCGATATGCCGTTCTTCATTGGCGCGTTCGACCTGGACTCGTCGCGCGTGGCGGACAGGTGGGTCCGGCTCGCCACGTATCCCGCGGGAAAGCTCGAAGGCGCGTCACGCCGGGACTTCTGGAGCCAGCTGGATCGAATGTACCAGCCGATGATCGACGTCTTTGGCGAGGCGCCCTACGACGCCTACACGAACCTCCTCGTCTTCTCCGACGAGTCCGACGGCGGGAGCGCGCTGGAACACGCCAACTCGCACGTCGGCATATACACGCCGCTGATCATCGGCAACGACCTGCTCCCGTCGATCACGGCGCACGAGATCTTCCACGTATGGAACGTGAAGCGGATGCGGCCCGTCGAGATGATGCCGTACCGCTACGATCGCGCCCAGCCCACGCCACTGCTGTGGGTGAGCGAGGGGATCACCGACTACTACGCCGACCTCACGCTCCTGCGAGCCGGCGTCGTGGACTCGTCAGGCTTCCTCGCGTTGACGCACGGCAAGATGGAAGAGGTGAATGCCGTTCCTCCGGTTGCGCTCGAGGACGCGTCGCTCTCCACCTGGATCCACCCCACGGACGGCACCGGCTACCTCTACTATCCGAAGGGATCGCTCGCCGGGTTTCTCCTCGATGTCATGATCCGCGACGCGAGTGACAACACGTCGTCGCTCGATGCGGTGATGCGTGACATGTACCAGCGGAGCTTCAAGCAGGGGAAGGGCTTCAGCACCGAGGACTGGTGGGCCGCGGTCACTCGCGCGGCGCGCGGGAAGTCCTTCGTGGAGTTCAACGCAAGGTACATCGATGGGCGTGAGCCATTCCCGTGGACGCAGGTGCTGCCGCTGGCCGGCCTTCGCCTCGCGGTGGACTCGATCCGAGAACCGCGCCTCGGCGTGTTCACGGAGCAGGACTCGACCGGCGTTCGCGTGACCGCCACGGATTCGGGAAGCGCGGCGCAGGTGGCTGGCATCCAGGTTGGGGACTACCTCGTCGCCGTGGGCGAGGTGAGCGTGACGGAAGGTTTCGGCGAGCGCTTCCGCGCGCGCTACGAGCGCTCCGACGGGCAGGTGGTGCCCGTGCGGGTGCGACGCGGTGCGCAGGAGATGACGCTGCAGATGCGCGTGCAACTGAGTGTGCGCACGGAGAGCCGCCTGACGTTCGATCGGGGCGCCTCACCGCGGGCCGTCAAGGTTCGACACGGACTCCTTACCGGGCGACACGGCTGACGAGAGCCCCATGCCCTGGAGGCAGCAATGGCGTTGATCATCACGAAGTCGGCGTCGCGATTCAGTCGCATCGCCCGGGCCACGGCCCGTGCCGCCGGCCGCCCGGCCGCATTTGGGGTGGCGATGGGCATCGTTCTCGTGTGGGTCGTCTCGGGACCACTCTTCGGATTCAGTGATACCTGGCAACTGGTGATCAACACCGGCACCACCATCGTGACGTTCCTCATGGTGTTCCTCATCCAGAATGCGCAGAACCGGGATGCGGAGGCGGTGCAGATCAAGCTGGATGAGCTGCTGCGGGCGACGCGAGGCGCCCATGTGGCCCTGCTCGACCTGGAGGAACTCGAGGAATCCGATTTGGCGGCCCTGCGCGCCCGCTACGTGCGGCTCGCCTGCAAGGCGCGGGAGGACATGCGCACCGGGGACGAGGACACGGGCACCCCCGACGTGGGCGTCTGACGCCTAACGCAGGGCGCGCGCCAGGAGGACGACCTGGCCGGCATGGTAGGCGTCGTGCTGCACGAGGCCGTGCAGCATGCCCTCGAACGAGACGCCGGTGCCAAGGGGCGCGTCGGCCGTGCCCATGCGCTCCGCGAGTCGCGCCGGATCGAACGCCTGGATGTCAACCACCAGCCGGTGATGCGCGTCGTCGAGCCGGGAGCGTAGCGCGGTCCACTCCTCGTCGCTGAGAATGTCCACGGGAGGGGGAAAGTCCCCCTCGTCGGGCATCTGGGGGGTGCGCCCACGCAGGCGCGCGCTCACCTCGCCCGCCCACGCTCCCACGTGATGGACCAGTTCGGCGATGTTGTGCGCACTGGGCACGGGTCGCGCCACCGCCATGCCGGCAGTGACGCCCCGCAGGGCCTCCTGCAGCGAAGGCCCATGCCACGCGTCGCCCACGTGCAGGCGACGCAACTGGTCGATGATGAACTGCCGGGAATCACTCATGGAACTGCCATCTGCATCTGCCATCTGAAGCCTCACATGCGAGGTCCACACCCCTTTGCTGGCACGACGCCGGCAGCCGGGCCTCGGCCCTTTCCATCGCCGGCACCGTACCAATCCACCTTGGTCGCGTCGCGCGCGGAAGGCCCGTTGGACGGCTCCTTCATGAGCGCCTCGATCTCGTCGACCTCGCGCGGCAACCCGCACGACGCCCACTCGAGTCCCTGGTCGGTGACCAGGTAGTTGTCCTCGATGCGCACGCCGAGGTTTGCATACTTCGGCATGAGCGGCGTGAGCTTCTGGCGCAGGGCGCGGTTGCGCGGAACGTCGGGAATGATGTCCAGGAGGTTGCCACGCACGTAGATCCCCGGCTCGATGCTGAATGCGCTTCCGGCCGCGATCGTGCCGGTGAAGTAGAACTGGTCGGGGTCATGCACCTCGAGCCCGATGCCGTGGCCGAGGCCGTGCATGTAGTACAGGCTGACCTGCGAGCAGGCCTGGGCACGCTGCGCGCTGCCGCACTCGTAGGTCGCGTCCGCCGACTCGATCAGTCCCAACGTCGCGAGCCCTCGCGCGATCACGGCCTGCGCGGAATCGCTCGTGGCCTTCCACGCCTGTCCCGGCTTTGCATTGCGCTCGGCGGCGCTCTGTGCGTCGCGAACGATCGTGTAGATCGCGCGCTGCTCGGGCGTGAACGTGCCACTGATCGGGAACGAGCGCGTGAGGTCCGCCGAGTATCCCTTGTAGAGGGCGCCGACGTCCATCACCATCATCTCGCCGGCCTGCATGAACCGATCGTCCTTGTTGTAGTGCAGCGTGGTGGAGTTGGGCCCCGAGCCCACGATGGAGGCATAGCCCGGCCGATCCGCGCCATTGCGACGGAACGTGTATTCCACGAGCGCCTGGATCTCGAATTCGTTCATTCCCGGCTCGACGGCCTTCATCGCCTCGCGGTGCGCGTCGGCGGAGATGGCGATGGCCTTGCGCAGGAGTTCGAGCTCTGCCGCGCTCTTGGTGGCGCGGAGGGCATGCACGGCGTCGTTGGCCGATGCGAGCTGCAGCGTCGCATGACGCGCCGTGAGGTCGCGCACGAAGACGTCGTCGCGATTGAGCGTGTCGCCCCCTTCGGCGAGGTCCGCGAGGAAAAAGGCCTTCTTCGAGGTGGCGAGGAGCGAGTCCACGACCGTGACAAACTGGTCGACGTCGCGGGCGGGAATCCCCGTGAGCTCGGTGGCGAGGGTACGGCCGTTGCGGACGCCGCTCCACACTTCAGCGGAGGGCTGCTTCTTGAGGACGAAGAGCGTCCACTTCACGTCGGCGCCGCGCTTGACCATCAGCAGGGACGCGCCGGGCTCGCGATAGCCGGTGAGGTAGGCGAAGCTGGCGGATTGGAAGAACGCGTTGTAGTCCTGGACGGGCTCGTCGGCGCCGCGGGCGATGAGGACGCCGTCGCCGAGTTTTTCGGCGAGCTTAGCGCGGCGGGAGGCATACTCCGCCACGGGGATCTGCCCCGAGAGCGGCAGGGAAGCGAACAGTATGGACAAAAGGCAGATAGCCAGCCATATCATTCCTCTCGTGCTTCGCCCTTCCTTCGTCGAGGGCGAAGTACGGGAAGCACGGGAAGCACGCGACACTGCGCTGTACGGGAGGAGAGTCATGGGGTGGTCTGGGGGGTGCGTTTTTCTGGCGGATCCTGTGAGGCTAGCGACGGCGCGTGCCTCGTGTGACCTCGAAGCGCAGGACGTCGGGGCGGCTGTAGTGCCCGGAGACGTCGAGCGCCATGCTTTCCTCTCGGATGCGCTCCAGGGCGAGGTCGGCGCGCAGGATGGTGGCCTCGTCGAACACCGGAGCCACGACGTACTCGCCGTCCGGTCCAATGATCGCACTACCCCCGCGCATGACCCAATGATCCGGGGACGACACGCGGTCGGGATGGGGTTCGAGGTGCGTCGGGAGCGCCGATGCGCGCATCACGGAGCCGGCCACGAGGACGAAGCACCTTCCTTCAAACGCGTATTGCCGCGACGCGACCTGGTTGCGCTCGTGGGCCGTGGGCCACGCAGCGACGTGAATGTCCTCACCACTGTCGTGCAGCGCCTGCCGGGCGAGGGGCATCCAGTGCTCCCAGCAGATGAGCCCTCCAACACGCCCCGCGGGCGTGTCGACCGCGAGGAGCCCATCGGCGTCACCGGCGCCCCAGACCATACGCTCCGTGTGCGTGGGCATGAGTTTTCGATGATGATTGAGCAGCGCGCCGTCCGGACCATAGGTCAGGAGCGTATTGTAGAGCGTTCCGCGACCACTTCCCCGGGCCACGCGTTCACTGGCCCCGATGACGAGGGTGATGCCGAGATCGCGCGCCATGGCAGCGAGCGCGGTGCCTTCCTCGCCGGTCACGTCCACCGAGGCGGCGGCATACTGACCATGCAACTGCTTGATCGGCGCATGATCCCAGAGGCCCACGTCGCGGCAGACGTCGAACCAGACGGGGTATCCCGGGATCCAGGTCTCGGGAAACACGACCAGGTCCGCGCCGAGCCGGGTCGCCTCGGTGGCAAGAGTCCGCGTCTGTTCGAGCACCGTGTCGAACACGCCCAGCGCTTGCCCCTGGACAATGGCTACCGGAAGGGTCGTCAGTCGCGCCTCCATGGTCGTTCGCTCGCGTTCTGGTCAGGGCGTGTGGCAAGGTCTGGAGGGCACATTGCCGGCGCACCGCCGACCAACGCAAGGCACTCCAGGCAGTTCCTGCCGTTCCGCGTCACCAGGCGAGGGACGGCCGGGGTCGTCTGGCCTACCCGGGTTCGTGGACGGTCGCCAACGTTCCCGCTTCGACAGGTGTCTCACGCAAGCGGATTCCAGACGCGGTGTACGCCGACCCCGGTACCCCGCGTCCTCCCTCCCCCCGTCGTTCCTTCCTTCTCAACGAGCGTCCGCAGATGAAGCTCCCGCGAAATCGCTGGATTACGATCGTGGCCACGGTGGTATTGCTCGGCATTCCGACGACCTGGTTGCTGGCCCGCGAGAACAAGCCGGAGACCTCGGAGGTGACCACCGCCGTCAAGAAGGGCGACTTCAAGGTCGTGGTGACGAACGCCGGTGAGTTGCGAGCGGTGAAGTTCGTGCAGGTGCAGGGCCCGCCCAACTCGCAGCAGGCCGAGGCCTACCAGATGAAGATCGCCTCCATCGTGCCCGAGGGGACGGTGGTGAAGGAAGGCGACCTGGTGGCCGAACTCGATCGATCGGCGATCGCCGCCAAGCGCGCCGAGGTCTTCCTCGCCCTCACGAAGGCCGACGCGCAGCTGGAGCAGGCGCAGCTCGACTCGACGCTCAACCTGTCCAAGGCGCGCGAGGAAATGAAGACGATGGAACTGGCGCTCGAGGAGCGCCGCATCGCGCGCGAGCAGGCGCAGTTCGAGGCGCCTTCGGTGCGCCGCCAGGAAGAGATCGCGTACGAGAAGGCCGAGCGTGCCCTCGCCCAGGCGAAACTCGACTACAAGACCAAGACCGAGCAGGCGCAGGCGAAGATGCGCGAGGTCGGCTCCGACGTGCAGCGCCAGCGGAACAAGCTGACCGTCGTCGACCAGGTGATGCAGGGCTTCACGATCCGCGCCCCAGCGGGCGGGATGGTGATCTACGTGAAGGAGTGGAACGGGAAGAAGAAGACCGCCGGCTCGCAGGTGAACGCGTGGGACCCCACGGTCGCGACGCTTCCGGACCTTTCGCGGATGGAGACGATCACCTACGTGAACGAGATCGACGTCCGGAAGATCTCCGTCGGCCACCCGGTGACCATCACCCTCGATGCCGACCCGTCGAAGCGACTGTCGGGCAAGGTGACGAGCGTGGCAAACGTCGGAGAGCAGCGCCCCAATGCGGACGCCAAGGTGTTCGAGGTTCGGGTGCTCGTATCGCAGACGGACACGACGTTGCGCCCCGGCATGACCACGGCCTCGGCGATCGAGACGTACGCCGTGAAGGATGCCATCTTCGTGCCGCTCGAGGCCGTCATGGCCGACGGGGACACGCCGTTCGTGTACAAGCGCAACGGCGGCGGCGTGCAGCGCCAGGAGGTTGAAACGGGCGCGATGAACGACGACGCAGTGGTCATCCGCCGCGGGCTCACCGAGGGCGACGAGGTGCTGCTCTCGCCGCCGGCCGCCAAGGAGGGCATCGAGACGGTGCGCCTCCCGGGCTCGGGGGACAAGCCGCGCGAGGCAACGGGTGACTCGGTACAGGGACGCCCGGCCCCGGTGAAGCCAACGCCACCTGACGCTCCCGCGGCCACCAAGGCCGCCCCGGTCGCCGCCCGCACCAGTCGTTAGGTCTCGTGGACACACCGATGGACGGACCCGCGCGCGCGCGGGACACCCTTGGCACGCGCGTCCTCTTCAGCCTCGCCACGGCGATCGTTGCCGTGGGGCACAACAAGCTGCGGGCGGCGCTCACTTCCCTCGGCATCCTCTTCGGCGTCGCTTCCGTCATCGCGATGCTGGCGATCGGCAAGGGCGCCGAGCAGGAGATCCTCGAGCAGATGCGCCTCCTGGGTTCGAACAACATCCTGGTGACGCCGCTCGAGGAGCAGAAAGAGGAACTCGTGTCCCGCGACGAGGGAAAGAAGGAGCCGAAGAAGTACTCGCCCGGCCTCACCTTCCGCGATGCGGAAGCGATCCGGATGGTGGTGCCGCATGTCGATCGCGCGAGCGCGGAGGTCGTGCTCAACTCGCTCATCAGTCGCGAGGGACGCCGCCGCTCCGGCAAGGTGGTCGGCGTCGACACCTCGCACTTCCACCTGCTCAACCTGACGCTCGCCCAGGGGAACTGGTTCACGACCCAGCAGGTCGCGCAGGGCCGGCCGGTCGCGATCATTGGCCACGGCATCCGCACGCGGTTCTTCACGACGGAGGACCCGATCGGCAAGTCGATCAAGGCCGGCGAGATCTGGCTCACGGTCGTTGGCGTGCTCGATGACCGCACCGTGAGCAAGGAGACGTCCGAGCGCCTCGGCGTGCGCGACCCGAACATGGACGTGTACGTGCCGGTGCACACGATGCTGATGCGCTTCCGGAATCGCGCGCAACTCACGCAGCGTGACATCGAACTCGCGGCGCGCCCGGAGCAGAACAACGATCCCAACGCCGCGGAGGAGGATCCCGACGTCCTCGCCGAGAAGCGCAACTATCACCAGCTCGATCGGATCGTGGTGCGCGTCGATGAAGCGTCGTTCGTCGCCCCGGTGGCCGAGATCCTCCAGCGCATGCTCTCGCGTCGGCACAACCAGGTCATCGACTTCGAGATCACCGTGCCGGAACTGCTGCTCAAGCAGGAGCAGCGCACCAAGACGATCTTCAACATCGTGCTCGGCGCGATCGCGTCGATCTCGCTGGTCGTGGGCGGGATCGGCATCATGAACATCATGCTCGCGTCGGTGCTGGAGCGTATCCGCGAGATTGGCGTGCGTCGCGCCATGGGCGCCACGCAGAAGGACATCCTCGCGCAGTTCCTGAGCGAGGCGATGATCATCAGCGTGGCGGGGGGCGTGGCCGGGATCATCACCGGGGTCGCGCTCAGCGTCGGCATCGAAAAGTTTGCCGGCATCGCCACGATGGTCTCGCTCGTCTCGGTCGCCGTGGCGTTCGGCGTCTCGATCACCGTTGGACTCGTGTTCGGCATCGTGCCGGCCTATCGGGCCGCGCGGCAGGACCCCGTCGTTTGCCTGAGGTACGAATGATGGTTGCCCCCCGTTCCCACGTGCGCGCGGTCGCGTGGCTCGCGTGCGTCGTCCTGCCGCTGCACGCCGTGGCCGCCCAGTCCACCTTCACGCTCCAGCAGGCGATCGAGCGGTCGCAGCGCGAGTCGTTCGGCGCGCGCGCGGCCGAAAGCAGTCGCGAGTC
>JACMLI010000318.1 GCA_014379705.1 Gemmatimonadaceae bacterium | reverse complement strand
GGCCGCCCGAGATGCTGTCGTACACCACCCCGGTCAGCCGCGTCGACTGCGCCGGAGGCGCGCTCGCGAATCCGGAGGAAACGACGAGCAGCCCCGCGAGCACCACGCCCGGCCTCATCGCCGGCGCTCCTCGGGCGTGCGCGGCGTGGTCCACACCACCAGGATGCCGCAATCGCTGAACGACGCGAACTCGGCCGGCGGGGTCGTTCCGCGCATGTAGACCTCCACGCGCCGGATCGTCCCCGGGGCGACCAGCTGGTCCAGGTCTGTGATGCGTTGCACGAGCCGCATGCCGTCGAGGTAGATGGCCGGCTGGCACGGCTCCGACCGCCCGCCCCCGCTGAAGAACAGCTGTCGCTCGAACCCGTCGTTAGGCCCCCGACCCTCGCGGAACGTGATGCCCGGGACCCGGCGCACGACATCCGAGAAGGTGTGCACCCTGAGCGTGTCCAGGACGCGCTCGTCGATGAAGGTGCCCACGCCGCTCTTCCGCCGCCGCTCGAATCCAGCCCGCAGCGCCACGGTGAGGGAGCGCTGCGCGCGCACCTGTACGGTGTCGAGCAGGACGGACTCCACGTCCATCAGCGTGATCGTCATCGGGGTGTCCTGGAACGCGACGATGTCGACCGCCGCTTCTCCCGGCACGTAACCGAGGGCCCGCGCCTCGACCATGTGCGAGCCGTGCGGCACCGCACGAAGGACGAAGGTCCCATTGGCATCGGTCCGTGCTTCCCCTTGCGTGCCCGTCACCGTCACCCGCGCCCCGGTCAGCGGTGCGCCGTCGAGCCGTCGCACCATGCCGCGCACCACGCCGGTCCCCCGCGACACGAGCCGATCACCCTCGTTCACGGCTCCCGACGTGCGCACAGAGTCGGTCGCGGTGAGGATGCTCACCGTCGCTTGTCCCACGTAGAGGTCGCGTCGTCGCAATGCGAGTGTGGAGACCGTGAGCTCGACATCGCCCGATCGCTGGTCGGCGTGCTCGCCGTGGATCGTGACCGGCACCCCGGACGGCACGCACGCCATGTACCACCCTTCATTGCTCGTCGTCAGGTCGTGGCGCCGTGTCTCGCGCACCATTCCGGTACGCGTGATGTAGACCTCGGCCCACCGCACCGACACGAAGGCGCTGTCGATGGCACGGTCGGTGGACGCGTCGCGCACGCTGCCCACGAGGAGCGAGATGGAATCCTTCGCCGCGCGGTTGCCACAGACCTTCTCGACGATGGATCGCATCGTCGGTGCCCCGAGGGCGACGTGCACCGCACCACCGCGTCGCAGGTCCACGCGATGTACGGGGGAGCGAAGCCCCAGCGTGTCGATGGCCAGGTGCTGAAAGCCCAGCAGGTACGATCCCAGGGGGAGGGGCTCGAAGGCATAACGCCCGCCGGAATCCGTGGCCGCGCTCCACGTGCCCTCCACGCGTCCGCCGACGCCGAGCCGCGCCAGTTGCACCACCGCGCGAGCCATGGGGCGCAGGGAGAGGCTGTCGAACACCGCGCCCGAAATCGTCCCGACGCTGCCCGCACCGGACTGGGCAAGCGCCGGCGCCTGCGCGATGAGCGCAGCACACAGGACGACGGCGGCGCGCTTCCTCACCCCATGATCGTCGCCGGCCTCGGCGGCTCCTCGGCGTAGTCGTAGAACCCGCGCCCGCTCTTTCTTCCGAGCCAGCCGCTCACCACCATGCGGTGCAGCAGCGGCGGCGGCGCATAACGACGCTCGCGGTACGCGTCGTACAGGACGGTGGCCACGCGTTCCAGCGTGTCGAGGCCGACGTAGTCGCAGAGCGACAAGGGTCCCGTGGGCATTGCGGCGCCCAGCTGCATGCCGACATCGATGTCTGCGATCGAGGCGACGCCGCCTTCGAACGCGCGGATGGCATCGAGCATGTAGGGCACCAGCAGGAGGTTCACCACGAACCCCGGGGTGTCGCGTGCCAGGATCGGTTCCTTCCCCACCCGACGCACGAACGCCATGGCCGTTTCCACCGTCGCATCGCTCGTTGTCACGCTACGTACGACTTCCACCAGCCGCAACACCGGCACCGGGTTGAAGAAGTGCAGCCCGACGAAGCGATCGCCGCGTCGGGTCGCGGCTGCCTGTTCGGCCACGGACAGGCTCGAGGTATTGGTGGCGAACACGGCTGCCGGTGCCGCGATCTCGTCCACGGACCGCCACAACTCTCGCTTCGCGTCGAGCGACTCGACGATGGCCTCGATCACGAGGTCGCGATCGGCGAGCGCGCCGAGTTCCGTCTCGACGCGGAGGCGTGCGAGCGCGGCCTGTGCGTCGTCGGCGGTGAGCTTGCCTTTCTCCACGCCTTTCGCCATCGAGCGCTCGATGCTCGCCCTCGCCTTCGCCGCCAGCGTGTCGCTGACCTCGCGGATGACGGTGTCGAGGCCGGCTACAGCACATACCTGGGCGATCCCGGCGCCCATCAGCCCCCCTCCGACGACTCCGACGCGGGCGATCTCAGTCATGTATCGGAACTTGCCGCCCACCTTGGGCGGCGGCGAGGGGAGTGGGACGGGCTACGGACGGGTGGACGGGATGGACGGGATGGACGGGATGGACGGGATGGACGGGATGGACGAGATGGACGAGATGGACGAGATGGACGAGATGGACGAGTCCAGTAACATCGTCGCTCCTGCGTAGGCAGGAGCCCAGCGTCGTTACCGCCCG
>JACMLI010000317.1 GCA_014379705.1 Gemmatimonadaceae bacterium | reverse complement strand
GCCAGGTTGGCGAGCAGCGCCCAGGGCTGAATCGTGTGAATGTCGGGCGAGTGCCTGAAGTGCGCGTGCGTGTCCACAAAGCCGGGGACGATGGTCTTGCCGCTCACATCGATCACGCGGGCTCCCGAGGGGATCTGCACGCTCCCGCGACGGCCGACGCCGACGATCCTGTTGTTGCGCACGACGATGTCGGCGCCGGCGATCACCTCGTCGCCCTTCATCGTGATCACCTTCGCGCCACGCAACACGGCCACACCCTGCGGGATGTCACGTGGACCAGTGACCTGGACACGGACTTCTGTCGGCTTGTAGGTATTCGCCGCCGCAGTAGCCTGTCCCGCGGGACGCGCGGAATCGCCGGGCGGGGGGGCTGGCGCGCCACGCCGCGCGTTACGCACGGAATCGTCGAACGCCTGGGCACGATCCAGGTCGTACGTCACCAGCGCGTTGCCGATGGACCAGTGCACGATGCGGCCGGTCGCCTGCCAGGCAGGGAACTCGCCGCCGATGTCCGAAAGCCGCCTGACGGGCGTGCCGGCGTTCTCCGGTGCGGCAACCGAAATCACCGGCACCGGACCGCCGATGAGCGGAACGGTCACGACATAGAAGTCCATCCCTACCTGCGCCAGAGCCAAATCCCCACGGGGAGCCATGCGTACGGTCCCTGCACTCGGCGCCTGGCCAGCAGGGGCACCCGGCGGAGCTGCGCCCGTCACGCGAACGTGCTGCTTGAGGTCGGAGCCGTCGAAACGGAACGAGACGAGTCCTTCCTGACCGCCGTACGCAAAGAGGCGCGTGGAGTCGGTGGTGAAGTGTGGGTCGCCGAGTCCTCCCGCACTGCGGATGGGGGTCGCGCGGCCGCCGTTGGCGCTCAGCCAGACGAAGCGCGCCGATTGACCACCGCCAAAGCGCTGCAGCGTCTCGCGCAACTCGCGTGCGTCAGCCTGCATGGCGACGATGCGCGCGCCGTCCGGCGACCATTGGGTTGCATAGTAGGTCGCGATCTCCCTCGTAAGTCGCGTCGGCTCACCGCTACCATCCGAGCGGATCTTGTAGATGTGGCCACCTTCCGGCCCCCACGTCACGTACGCAATCCAGCTGCCGTCGGGGGACCACGCCGGGTGGTATTCCCCATTTGGAGTCCCGGCGATCTTGCGGGGCGTGCCAGAGGGCAGGTCCATCACCCACAGGTCGCCTAACGCGGACAGCGCGACACGTCGCCCGTCGGGGGACGGGACGGCGTCGCGGATCTGCGTGGCGACGATGGTGGGCGTGTCTTCGACGGGATACTGGAACTTCACCTCCGGGCCCATCGCGACGTCGACCTCGATGGTGAACGGGATCTTCGTGGCGGCGCTCCCGTCGACCGGGACGCGCCAGATCTCGCCCCCGTAGCTCATGACGATGGCGCGATTGTCGGGCGTGAAGTCGTAGCCGGGGAGCGCGTCGATCTCGAGGATCGATTCCTGGTTGTCGCGCTGGATCGGATACGCCAGCCAGCGTTCTTCGCCCGTGGCGAGCTCGCGGATGCGAAGGCCGGTCTTCTCCTCGTATCGGCTGCCGAAGGCGAGCCAGCGCCCGTCCGGCGAGATCGCTGGACGAAATGCCGACCCGTATCGTGCGGTCATCGGTGTCGCTGTGCCGAGTTGGCGATCGTACTGGGCGAGCTGGTATTGCGGGAAGATGGCGTTGTAGCTGAACATTCCCTGACGCGTCGCGTACCAGATGAATCGACCGTCGGGGGAGAAGGTCGCGCCGATGGCCGACTGCGCCGCGGGCTCGCGGATCACCTGGATCCCGGCGCCACCGTCGACGTGATACAGGAAGATCTTGGGGCCGCCCTGCACCGAGCGTGTAACGGCGATGTACTTGCCGTCGGGGGCCCACTCCGGCGAGACGAACATGTCATCGGTCGTCCGTGAGAGCTGGACGGTGTCCCTGCCGTCCGCGTTCATGACCCAGAGGTTATCCCCGCCGCTGCGGTCGCTCAGGAACGCGATACGGCGCCCGTCGGGGCTGAAACGTGGTTGCGCGTCATGAGCGAGTCCGCTCGTCAGTCGGGTTGCCGAGCCGCCGGCGAACGGGATGGTGTAGATGTCGCCGAGGAAGTCGATGACGATGCGCTGGCCATCGGGGCTGACGTCGACGGACATCCACGAGCCCTTGGTGGCCGTGTACTTGAGGCTGCGCGCAGGCTGCAGGGGGAGGCCTGGTCTCGCTGCTCCGCCTCCAGCAGGGGCTTGCGCGTGGGCTGCGGGCGCGGCGAGCACGGCGAGGGTGATCGCGAGGATTGGCAGCGAGAGGATCGCGCGGGCTCGGCAGCTATTCGTCATGGGTGTCGCGTCTATAGGGGAGCGGAAGGTGGCTCGCGGTACGGGGGGACGCCATGCCTCGCGGCTGGGTCCGAACGTAGCGCGTGTGCCGCGCCGCCCGCTCCTGACGGTACCGATCCGCCTGAACTCAAGAAGCAAAGAAGGGCGAGGGATCTCTCCCCCGCCCTTCTCGTTCACTGCACGGACGAAGTTACACTGCATGAGTTTGAGGAGTCGGGGTGACACCATTCACGTCCCCCTGCTCCTTCTCTTCGCGCTGCTCGCGCGCGAAGCGGGACAGCGACTTCCACCCGGCGAGACGATCGGTCCCTTCAAGCCGCGGGGCGACCATCGCGTCGAGCTTTCGTACCATTTCACGGGCCCGGGCAAACTCGAGGTTCAGGCCTGACGTAGCCACGGTGCGACGGCCATAGAACGCCCCTTTCTCCGCGAGCGTGTCCTCGAGTTCCTTGATTGCTCCGCGGAGCGTGTCGATGAAGTCCTCGGCGAAACCCGCTTCAATGAAGCTCGCCTTGTGTTCCTCGACGCGGTCCGTGAATCCCTTGACGGTGGCGATGACTTCTTCGTACGCGACCGTACCGCTGGGGAGCTTGAGTGACACGCGGAGCTCGGAGTCGACAGGGAACATCAACTTCCCCTG
>JACMLI010000036.1 GCA_014379705.1 Gemmatimonadaceae bacterium | reverse complement strand
CGGTAGGCGATGGCGTTGATGGTGAAGTCGCGCCGCGCGAGGTCGTCGTCCAAGCTCACGCCGAACTCCACTTCCGCGTGCCGGCCGTCCGTCCGCACGTCTCGGCGGAAGGTCGTGATCTCGTGGGGCACGCCGGCGTCGTCGAGGACGCTCACCGTGCCGAACTCGATGCCCACCGGGATCGTGCGTCGCCGCCCGAACAGGTCGGTCACCTGCTTCGGCGTTGCCGTCGTGGCGAGGTCCCAGTCCAACGGATGGCCGCCAAGCAAGGCGTCCCGAATGGCCCCGCCCACGCACCACGCCTCGAATCCCGCCGCCTCGAGGCGTCGTGCGATGTCGAGCACGCTCTTGGTGGGCAGAAGGCGGTGCATGGTCGAGTCCGCTGAGGCCGGTGGCGGGAGCACCATGAGGTTAGGCGCCCGCAGGGTCGGAGAGAAGACCCGCCCTTGGATTCCTAAACAAATGAAGCCATATTGTAGGACTCCCCACCCACCTCGGTCCCGGAGACGATGCCCGACCTTCTGCCCTTCCTCGACGGCGCCGCCGCACATCCGGATTTCAAGGCCGAGCTTCTGACGTACGCGAACGGCGGGCCCACCGCCCGCATCGAGCTCGATGGCTACGCCCCCCGGGTCAAGATCGAGCGCGTGCTGACCCAGCTCGTGCACGCGCAGCCCGACCTGGCGATCGAGCGCGTTCGGGTCCGTGGACGCTCCGGGTGCTCCGATTTCTCGGGCGAGGTCACGGTCTTCGCCGGCGATGTCGAGCACCGCTTCGCTTTTACTTGGTGCTGCGCGTGGCGCGCCGAACAGGAAGGCTGGCGCGACTGCTTCGGCTTCTGGGATCAGGCGAGGGCGGCGAGGGAGTTCGGGTTTCGATGCTTCTCCCGCTGGGAAGCGGTGTCGCCGGTCTTGAGTTCGTAGCTCGCGACTCGCTCGAGCGCCTGGCCGAGATCGGCCACGAGATCGTCCGAGACCTCGATCCCCACAGACAACCGAAGCAACCCCTCCCCGATCCCCGCCGTCGCGCGCGCCTCCGCGTCCATGGACGCGTGCGTCATCGTCGCCGGGTGCGCGATCAGGCTCTCGACGCCACCGAGCGACTCGGCAAGCGTGAAGCAGCCGAGGGAGGCCGTGAACTCCGCCACCGCAGCGCGACCGCCGCGGAGCTCGAAGCTCACCATCGCCCCGAACCCTGCTTGCTGCCCCGCGGCCACGCGATGTCCGGGATGGGAGGCGAGCCCGGGGTAGTGGACCGCCAGCACCCCCGGATGCTCCGAGAGCGCGTGCGCCACCGCGTGCGCGTTCTCCTCATGCGCGCGCATCCGCGCGAACAGTGTGCGTACCCCGCGCAGCGTCAGGAAGCTGTCGAACGGTGCGCCCGTGATGCCGAGACAGTTCGCCCACCACGCCAGGACCTCCAGGTGCGCCGGGTCGCGGGCGATCACCGCGCCGCCCACGACGTCGCTGTGCCCGTTGAGGTACTTCGTCGTGGAATGCACCACGACGTCGGCGCCCAGCGTGAGCGGGCGCTGAAGCGCCGGCGAGAGGAAGGTGTTGTCCACCACCACCACCGCGCCCGAGCGATGCGCCGCCTCGGCGACGCGGCGCAGGTCGGTGATGCGGAGCAGCGGATTGCTCGGCGTTTCCACCCACAGCAGCGCCGGACGGCTGCGCGCGATGGTCGCCTCCACGTCCGGGGCGGTGAGATCCGCCAGCTCG
>JACMLI010000316.1 GCA_014379705.1 Gemmatimonadaceae bacterium | reverse complement strand
CGGATGCCCATGTCCGTCCACTTCACCGTGACCTTCTCCTTCGACTGCGGCGCGCGCGCGTTCTCCTCGTCAACGGCCTGCTGCACAGCGGCCTTGAGCTTCGCGTCGAGGGCCGCGAGTTCCTGTGGCGACTCCGAACGCATGTCGACCTCCATCGCGCCTGACGGCGAGATCGTATTGACCGACGTGCCGCCGCTCACGATGCCGACGTTGAACGTGGTCTTTGGCTTCGCGGGCACCTTGAAATCGCTCAGCTTCGCGATCGCGCGGCCCATCGCGTGAATGGGCGCGGGCATGCCGAACGCGCCGAAGCTGTGCCCACCGTTGTTCTGGAACTCGACCTTGTAGCGCTGGCTCCCCACGGCGCCGGTCGTCAGCCCGAGCCCCGTGCCGTCGACCGAAATGAAGAAGTCGATCTTCTCCGGAGGGTTCTTGAAGAGGGCACGCACGCCGCGAAGGTTGCCCGGACCTTCTTCACCCACCGTGGCAATGAAGAGGATCTTGCCGGGGAACGGGACCTTGGCCTGGTCGACCGCCCGGGCGACGGCGAGAATCGTGGCGAGTCCGCGGCAATCGTCGCCGATGCCGGGCGATGAGAACAGCGTACCCTGGCGCTTGACCTTCACGTCGGTCCCCTCGGGAAAGACGGTGTCGAGGTGACCGGAGAGCACGACCGTCGGCCCGGAGCCCGCGCCATCGCGCTCGCCGATCACGTTCCCCTCGGCGTCGATGCGCACGTTCGTGAGATGGTGCTCCTTGAAGCGCTTCACCATCTCGGCCGCCCGCACCGACTCCTTGAACGGCGGCGCGGGAATCTCGCAGATCGAGACCTGCTGTTCGAGCGTCCACGCGTTGTCCTTGCGGATCATGTCGAGTGCCGCGGTGACCGCGGGGTGGCTCGCGGGGACGGCGACCGCCTGCGCGGCGAGGGGCGAGGTGCCGACGAGCAGGGCGACGAGGAGGACGCGTGGGGACATGGGCGTGGGGACGGGTCGGGGAATCGCCTAACGAAGCTCGAAGAGGCGGGCGATGTCGATCGGGCGCATGCGGGTCGCGAGGCCGAGCATGAGGAGCAGGCGGGCCTTCTGCGGGTTCAGGTCGGCGGTGCCGATGGACGCGCCCGCACCGGCCGGAAGCTTCGCGAGCGAGGTGTCACCCAGATCGCCACCTACACGTCCTGAGCCGGTCCGGTTGGAGGTCGCGACGAGGACGCCGGCGCCGCGCGCCCGTCGAAGCGCACTGCCCTGCGAGGGCGTGGTGCCTCCGCGGCCGACGCCGGCGACCACCAGTCCCTTCGCGCCCGCGGCGACGGCGGCATCCACGAGCACGGAATCCGCGCCGATACTGGCGTAGATCACGTCGACGCGGGGAAAGCTCGTGATCGCGTTGACGTCGAAGGTCGCGCGACGGCAGGTGCTCCCGGTCTCGGGCGCCGCGCGATGAAAGACCACGGTGTCCGGGTCCGCGAGGCCCAGCACCCCAGCGTCTGGCGCCGTGAAGGCGTTGAGGCGGGTCGTGTTGGACTTGGTGACGTCCCGTGCCGCGAAGAGCTCATCGTTCATCAGGACCATCGACCCGCGCCCACGAGCGGACGGCGCCAGCGCAACGCGGACAGCGTTCAGCAGGTTGGCCGGTCCATCGGCGCCGACGGCACTCGCCTGACGCATCGCGCCGGTGGTGATTACCGGCGCGCATCCCCCCACCGTCAGCCCGAGGAAGAACGCGGTCTCCTCCATCGTGTCGGTGCCATGCGTGATGACGTATCCGGCCGGGGCGTCGGGGCCAGCCTGCAGGGCGATGATGCGCTTCGCGAGGTCGCGCCACATCTCCTGCGTGACCGAGCCCGAGGCCACGTTGCTGAACTGCTCGACGGTGACGCGGGCGATCTCCTTGAGGCGTGGAATCGCGGCGACGAGTTCGTCTCCTGTGCGCCGGGCGTCGTTGCCAAGGTTGGAGATCGTCCCCCCCGTCGCGATGATATGCACGCGGGGAAGTCCCTGTGCCGCGACAACCGCCGGAACGACCGCGAGAGCCGCTGTCACGAGGCCCGATCGCATGAACGACCAGGGACGACGGCGGACAACACGGGACAGGAGGCGCATGGCGGGGCGGAGGAGCGAAGGTGAAGACGGGCCGCGACTCGCGGCCCGTCCGTGGCGCCTAACGACCCGCGGGAACCCTGGCGTACAGTCGCGCCGCGAGTGCCTCGTAGAGTCGCCGCGTGATCGGGCCCGGCGTCCCGCTGCCCACAGGCTTCCCGTCGATCTCGACGACGGGCATCACGTCCGTCGTCGTCCCCGTGACGAAAAACTCCTCCAGCCGCGGGATGTCGGCCACATGGAAGGCCCGCTCGGCGACTGGCACGCCGAGTTCCTTCGCCAGCTCGATCACGACATCGCGCGTGACGCCGCCGAGGATGTAGTTCGACGAGGGATACGTCCGGAGCTCACCATCGAGTACGCCGAAACAGTTCGTGTGGGAGCCCTCCATGACCGCACTGCCGCGCACGAAAATCGACTCGAACACGCCATGATCGACCGCGAACTGCTTGGCCAGCACGGCGGGGATCAGGTTCACCGTCTTGATGTCGCAGCGCGACCAGCGGATGTCCGGATACGTCACGACGGAGACGCCCGTGGCACGCTTGTCGTGCGGGACCGTGAACTTCGCCGCGGAGAGGAACACGGTACAGCGCGTGTCGGCAGGCGGGAAATGGTGCGTCCGCGGTGCCGCGCCCCGGGTGATCTGCAGGTAGATCGTGCCTTCGCCTTCACCCAGCGCGTTGTCGGCGATGAGGCGGCGCGAAATGTCCTCGATGTCGGCGAGCGACTCGACGGGGTCGAGCCGGATGTCCGCGAGCCCGCGGGAAAGCCGCGTGAGGTGCCGGCCAGACTCGAAGAGCTCGCCGTTCACCACGCGGGTGACTTCGTAGACCCCGTCGCCGAAGATGAAACCTCGGTCGTCGATGGAGAGCTTGGCCTCCTCGCGAGGCATGAAGGAACCATTCAGGTAGATGATCGGCATGCTGGACGGCGGGTGGCTGGAGCGGATGGGCCGGGAGCGTCGCCGGAATCCTAGCGCGGCACACCCTCGCGTGCCATTCGGGGCGCCCGGGTCGTCGAACATCGATGTCCGAAACGTCCCCCTCCCGCTCGACGGAACTCCCACGCAAGGTGGGGCTGGGCATCGCTTTGGCCTCTGCCGCCCTTCGCTGGTTCAATCCCGCCTACTGGGACTTTCTCGACGACCTCGACCTCGCGATCCACGAGGCTGGCCACGTGATCTTCCAGCCCTTCGGCGAGCCGATGCTCACGCTCGGCGGTTCGCTTTTTCAGGTCATCGTCCCGCTGGCATTCGTGCTCTACTTCATCCGCTCGGGACAGCGCTTCGCCGCGTGGTTCACTCTCGTTTGGGTCGGGATCAACCTGCTCAACGTCGCGATCTATGTCGGAGACGCGCGTGCCCAGGAGCTGCCGCTGCTGGGTGGCGAAAACACGGTGCACGACTGGTGGTACCTGCTCACCGAGTGGGACCTGCTCGAGCAGCACGCGGCGCTCGCGTTCACGCTCCGGCTGGCGGCCGCATTGACGTTTCTCACGGCGCTCGGGGGAGGGCTGACTGCGCTTCGCGTCTCGCCAGCGGGCCCTTACCCCGCGCCCCCCTCACCCTCCCGACGACCGGACGGGAAAGCGGAGGACAGTCGCCGCTCCGGGGCTGCCTGACGAGTCGAACCCGTTCAACGGGTCGGTGCCAGGCGCTCCGGACTCCGAAACGAGAAAGAGCTGCAACCCCGCGTTCCGCAGCACCGTGCGTTCCTCTTGCGTGTCGCTTCCGCGGACGATAAGCGGCACGTGGTGCCGCTCGGCGAAGGCCGCCACGCGGAGGACCGAGTGCAACTGCTCGGGGACCGCGCCGACGCCCCTCACGTGATCCGGGCCGATGCGCAGGTAGTTCGGGCGCAGGGACCACAGCAGTTCGAGAGCGCTCGTACCCCACTCTCCCGCGATCTCGACTACGGTGGCGATACCCTGGCCATGACATCGCTCGAGGGCATGGCGCAGGAAGGGCACGTCGAACGACGATCCGCGAACCATGAACCCGGCGGTGACGTGCGAGCGCGAATAGCGCAGCGCACCGATCACGGGAAGCACCGAGTCCTCGAGTCCCGCGATGTCGCGCGCGGCGCTGTAGGCCACCGACGACGTCGCGAGGAGTCGTCCATGCGGATAGTAGAGGAGGCCAATGCGCTCCTGCGGATACGGTAGCGGATACGACCAGATCGCCTCGCGACGAACGAGGACGCGAGGCAACTCCGCACGCGCGACCGCGGTCACGGTGGAGTTCAGCCGGCGAGTGAAGCGCATACCACCGACGCGAGGTGCGACATGGGCAGTTCTGCGCCGAGGATCAGGTCGGCTTCGGGCCACCGCGCGGTCGACGAAAGGGCCGACCGGACCACCGCGACGGTGCGGGGTCCCTCGGGTGACGCCTTGGCCACGCGGAGGAGGTCAGCCAGCAAGGGATGCTCGATGGAGCCAAGCTCGATACCGGCGACGAGGCCGCGATACCGGATGTGCCCGAGCAGGGCGCGCGCGTCAGCCACGTCGGGCGCGTGATCGACCGTGAAGCCGCGAAACGTCAGGTAGCCACTCAAAGCAACCAGGCGGGCGTTCTCAGGGCCGGCGATGAGAACCCTCATGGAATTATCGATCACGGTGTGCCTGCTGTTCGGGAGATCCTGACCCCGGCTAGGGCAACACGCGTTCCACGAGGCGCGTCAACTGGGCGCCCACATCAAGTGCCTGTCGTGTATGGCGTTACTGCGGGGTGCCAGGCGGCGAGTCACCGAAAACCGGCGGTCGCGTCGGGACGGGTTCTGGACCTCGGACCTCGAGTTCCAGATACCAGACCGACCAGCGATTCACATCGCCTGGATCTTCCGGACGAGAGCGGCGAACGCCTGTTCGACGTTGTCGCCCGTCCGTGCCGAGGTCTTGAAGACTTCGACACTTTGGGGCCCCCTCGTACCCCGATCCCCGTCGGAGATTTTCCAGTCTCCAGCAAGATCTGATTTATTGATGAGGAGAATGGAGGGCACCTCACCGACCGTATCCAGGGCGCCCTGCTGGATGGAGCGCGCCCGGTCCAACGTCTCCTCTCGGGTGCCGTCAACCACGTAGATGAGACCGGCAGCGCCGCGCAGGTACGACATGCGTACGCGTGAGAGGTCATCCTCGCCCTGCAGGTCCCACAGGAGGAGGCTGACCTGGCCGCCGTCGTGCTCGACGAGCTTGCGATCGATCTTCACGCCGATGGTCGCCTGGTACTTCTCACTGAACAGGCTCTCGACGTAGCGCCTGACGAGGCTCGTCTTGCCGACCCCCGTCGCGCCCAACATGCAAACCTTCCGCTGGATGACCGTCACTGGCTGTCTGGCATGGAGGATCGAATGGCGATGCGGAGCGACGCGGCGCGCGTGCCGGGTCGGGGATCGGGACTCGGGAAGATCGCCACGGCTGGCAACCCCCGATCAACGAGGAGCGCGCGGAGGACCCGCGCCCGTTCGAGACGCAAGGACGCGTTAGCCTCCTCGGTCCCGATGCTGTCCGTGGTCGCGCGCACCTCCACGGCGACCGAACGTCCATTGGCCGCCGCGCCCTCAAGTATGTCGCGCAGCGCGACGGACATCGAGTCCACCACGGCGCGGAATTCACCGCGGGGAAAGCTCTGCCCCACCCCAAACGAGATGCCATACTGCTCGGCGCGATCGGCGAGGGCGCGGAGGGCCACGTCGGCGGAGTCGCGCACGGCGCTGAAGTCCACGGCGGAGACGCCGCTGACTGCGACCCCAAGGCGTTGCGCGTTCGCGAGCCACGCCGCCGAAGCGATGCCGGTCGCCGCTAGCGTGTCGTGGTGCATGACGAGTTGCAGGGTCGACGGGGGACGCAGCGTCGACCCCGCCCGACGCAGGATGAACTCCGGACGCAATGCCATGTACGGTTCCCAGTGCGCCGTCACGCGGGCTGTATCGAGGCCCGTGCCCGCGAGCACGAGCGCGGGGTCGCGCGCGAGGGGATCGCGCAGGCCCGTGATCACCAGGCGGCCATCGGAGCGACCAGAACTGCCGACGACCACGCCCGGCTCCTGCCGAAGTGCGTCCACCGCGTGGCCAAAGCGACGCGACTCGATGATGCGCGGCGTCACCCACCACCCGACGGCAAACAGGATCACCGCACCGATCAGCGCGATGCGCCAGTGCCCGGCGCGGCGTGAGGGCGGCGCGACTTGCGTGACGAGGCACGACTCGAGGATTCCCTCACGGACGTCGAAGGGCGCCCCCGTGCTCGCGAAGGCGTCGAGATCCCCGGCGTGGTTGCGTTGCACGCTTTCCACCGCCTGCTGGAGGGTCTCGCGCAGTGCGAGGGGCGCGTGTCCGCGGATCACTGCCGCGAGGACGGCCCCCGGGCCTTGCTCGACCCACACCGTCAGGTCGCCTAACGCGAAGGAGTCAAGGCCTTCCTGTACCGACATCTCGAAGGTGTCGCGCGCAAAGTCGCCGATCGCGGTGAGCATGCCGGCGACCATCTCGGGGGGCAGCGCCTTGACCCCGGGTTGCGTGAGGTGCGTGACGAGGAGGCCCGTGTCGCGATGGATGAGGAACACCTGCTCGACACGGAAGAGCAGCGAGTGACTCAGTACCACTTCGCCGAACGACTTGCCGGTGCGCATCGCCTCGATGCGCCAGCCGATCCCGCGGGGAGAGAACGAGTGCTCCAGGGTGGTGTTGATCGACTGGACGAGTTCCCCGAACGCTGAGGAGATCGCACGCCGAATCGCCGGACCTATGATGGGGAAGATCGCGTCGACCACCGGCTGCGGATCGCGACGGACCGAGACCTTGATCGCCTCTCCTACCACGGGTGCGAGCGCATCGCCCAGCGCCGGGTCACGCGTGCGACGACGCACGGCGTCGGGGAGCGCGTCGGCGACGGCGTCGAGGGCGAGGTCTGGATGATCGAGGCGTTGCT
>JACMLI010000315.1 GCA_014379705.1 Gemmatimonadaceae bacterium | reverse complement strand
TCGGATGACGCGTGCGAGGCGCATTCGCTCGTTGGGGTCGCGAGGGAGCACTCGCCAGGCGTGGCGCCCGCTCCCGTGGTGGTGCCGACGCCGACGCTCACGGTGACATGCGCGGCCACCGATGACTGCACGTGGGGGATCCCAAGGCGCGCCACCGCCTCGAGCACGCGCTGCGCCAGGTGCTCGGCGCCGGCTGCGGGCGTGTGTGGCAGGAGCATGGCGAACTCCTCACCACCGTAGCGTGACACGAGATCCGAGGGACGCAGGCAGGTGCCCTTGAGGGCGCGGGCCACCTCGCGCAGGCACGCGTCGCCTTCCGGGTGGCCGTAGGTGTCGTTGAAGGCCTTGAAGTGGTCGACGTCGACCATGAGCAGTGACAGCGGTCCTTCCCGCGTGGCGCGACGCCATTCGCTCTCCAGCGCCTCGTCGAAGCGGCGGCGGTTGGCCACGCCCGTGAGCTGGTCGATGGTGGACAGGTGACGCAATTCATCGGTGAGCCGCTTCATGCGCATCTGGGTTCCGACGCGCGCGCGCAGGAGGGGCTCGCTCACCGGCTTGGTGATGAAGTCGGCCGCGCCGATCGCAAAGCCTTCCAGCTCCCAGGCGACTTCGGCGTGGCTTGTGATGAAGATCACCGGTGTGTCCGCCGTTGCTGGATCGCCCTTGAGCGCGCGGCAGACCTCGAAGCCGCTCATCCCGGGCATTTCGGCGTCGAGGAGCACGACGTCGGGAAGGGACTCGCGCACCAGGCGCAGGGCGTCCTCGCCACGAACCGCGAAGCGCAGCGGGCCCATCCCCGCCAGCATGTGCGCGACAAGCTGGATGGCTCCCGAGTCGTCATCGACGATGAGGACGCCGCCGGCAGGGGGCCTGGGGTCGGGGGACACGCGCATGCCGGGAAGTATCGGTCGAGCTGGGACATTCCTCATGGGCGATCCCGGCGTCGATCCGTCCCGTTTTCAGGACCCGCTCCAGCGATGGAGCCCGCTAACAAACAGCGGACAGCGGTCGGGCTACGCGGGGCGCCGGCCCGTGGATCGCGGCCAGTGCGAGAACTCTTCCCTGCCACAGGCGCCCTCGAGGTCGGCCACGCGGTCGCGCATGTGCGTCTGCACGTCTGCGATCGCGAGGTTGTAGACCGATGGGGCGATCTCCGCGAGGAAGAAGTCGAGGACCATGCGGGCCTTGAGCTCGCCAATCTCCAGGTCGAGTGCCTCGTCGAAGTACCGACGGATGGAGGCCACGGAGCGCGTCGCATTCGCCTGGGAGAGCTCGATGTTCATCTGCAGGACGTGAAGGTTGCGGGATTCCAACCTCGGGATCCGCGCCTGCCGCATACGCTCGTCAGGCAGCGTTCCCCAACTGGTTTCGAAACACGAGAGGCCGGGGACTCATGGAGTCACCGGCCTCTTGCATCACCGCGCGTGCGGCGAGCAGTGCCTTACGAGCGGATGCAGGCCTTCGGATCGCCCTGCGGCGCGTTGCCATCGCAATCCATGCCGATGCCGGGGATCAGGTCATCACCGATGATGCGCTTCGTGTTGTTCGGATTGCGCGTCAGCGTGAGCTCTCGGAAGGTGCCGAACTTTTCGAGCTTGGGAGATTCGTACATGGGTGGCCTCATATGGGGTCAGGTGGTCTCGGGTCAGTGTAGGGCAAGACCCGGGCCAGCGCGGGGCGACCTCGGGCATTGTCCGCGCGCGTCCGAGGGCCGTCAACTGGCTGAGTGACAACCACTTGGGTGCCGCAACAGGGGGACGGGAACGGACTCCATCAACCCCGCATGACTCGGTCCTTCTGACCCCGCGCCATGTGGTACAACCGCCGAGCGTGTCGAGCCCCGACCACACCGGCACCTAACGCGGCGCCTGACGAGTGATACTTTCGGGATAGCTCGTTATGCAACCGGCTGCAGGGCGGGGCGGGCCGGCGGCAATCGTGTCCGGTCTCGGTCGTTCTGCCCGCTGCCACGCCTTCCCGACGCCCGGGCCCCGCACCACTGTTCCGGCATGCGTCCCCTCCCCCTCCTCGCCTGCGCCCTCCTCCTGGGCGCGCCCGACCTGCCGGCCCAGGCCGCCGAGCGCACGATCGACTCCCTCTTCGCCCCGCATAACGAGGGCGTGCGTCCGGGCCTCGCGGTCGCCGTGATCCGCGAGGGCCGCCTGGTCCTCGCCCGCGGCTACGGCATGGCCAACCTCGAGCACCGCGTGCGCATCACGCCCACCACGGTGTTCGACATTGCCTCGATCTCCAAGCAGTTCGCGGGAATGGCGATCGCGATGCTCGTGGACCAGGGACGCGTCAGACTGACCGATGACATCCGCCGCTACATCCCCGAGCTCGGTGACGTCGGTCACACCATCACGATCGATCACCTCCTGCACCACACGAGTGGCCTCAGGGACTGGCCCGGCTCCCTTGCCCTCGCCGGCTGGCGCATGGACGACGTGATCGCCTTCGACCAGATCCTGCGCTTCGCCTATCACCAGCGGACCCTCAACTTCGTCCCTGGCGCCGAGTACACGTACTCCAACACGGGCTACAACCTGCTGGCCGAGGTCGTCGCGCGCGTGAGCGGCCGTACGTTTGCGCAGTTCACGGCGGAACAGATCTTCCGGCCGTTAGGTATGGCGCGCTCCCGCTTCCACGACGACGTCACCGAGCTCATCCCCGACCGCGCCCTCGGCTATGCTCGCGTCGACAGCGGGTGGCGCAGCGTGACCGACAACCTCACGGCGCTGGGCTCGAGCTCGCTCTTCACCACCGTCGAGGACCTCGCGCGCTGGATCGCCAACTTCGAGGATCCGCGGGTGGGCGGGGCGACCGCGATGACGATGACGCGCACGCGCGGCAGGCTCAACGACGGCAGCACGATCCCCTACGCGTTCGGGATCTCGCATGGGGAGTATCGGGGACAACCCATCGTGCAACACAGCGGCTCGTGGGCACAGTTCGCGACGTACCTGGTGCACTTTCCGCAGCAGCGGCTCGGCGTGGTCGTGCTGACCAAC
>JACMLI010000314.1 GCA_014379705.1 Gemmatimonadaceae bacterium | reverse complement strand
TCATGGGTGCCCAGGCGTGCGCCGAGAGCGCCTCGACCGCCGTGCGGGCCGTCGCATCTCCGACGCCCGGGAGCAGCCGCAGGATGCGATACCAGCTCACTTCATCGCGCGGGTTCTCGAGCACGCGCAGGAAGGCGAGGACGTCCTTCACGTGCGCCGCCTCGAGGAACTTGAGGCCGCCCCACTTCTCGTAGGGGATCTTGCGGTTCGTGAGCTCGATCTCGAGGTCCGCCGACATGTAGCCGGCGCGGATGAGCACCGCCATCTCGCGGAGCGGCATCCCCTGCTCGTGCAGCTCGAGGATGCGCTCGACCACGAAGCGGGTCTGCTGCTGCTCGTCCTGCACCGACACGAGCCACGGCCGCTCGCCCCCTTCGCGCTTCGTCCAGAGGTTTTTCGTGAAGCGCTCTTCGGCCTTCGAGATCAGCGCGTTCGTGACGTCGAGGATCGGCTGCGTGGAGCGGTAGTTCTCTTCGAGGGTGACGATGGTCGTCTGGTCGAAGCTCTTCGGAAAATCGAGGATGTTGCGAAAGGACGCCCCCCGAAATGAATAAATGCTTTGGGCGTCGTCGCCGACGACCGCGATGTTGCCGTGCGCCCGTGCCATGCCCTGGAGCACGCGCGCCTGCAGCACGTTGGTGTCCTGGTACTCGTCGACGAGCACGTGGTCGTAGAGCCCCGCGATCTTCGCGCCCAACGTCGGGGACACCTCGAGCATGGCGAGCCAGAAGAGGAGCAGGTCGTCGTAGTCGACGAGGTTGCGGGCCGCCTTCCGTTCGGTGTAGTCGGCGTAGATCGCCGAAATGGCGGGGAGGTAGTCGAGGAAGGGAGGGAACTCGTCGCGCAGGATTTCCTCGATCGGGATCTCGGTGTTGACGTGCCGTGAGTAGACGTAGTGCAGCGACTCCTTCTTGGGGAATCGTTTCTTCTTCGCGTCGGCGTGCCCCAGGTGGGCGCGCGAGAGCTGCATCAGGTCCTCGGCGTCCCCCTGGTCCATGATGGAGAAGTCCTGCGGAACGCCGGCGGATGCCCCGAAGCGACGAAGCAGGCGGTGCCCGGTGGCGTGGAACGTCCCGCCGTGGACCTGGCGGCTCGTGGCCCCCACGAGGCGCTCGACGCGGGAGAGCATTTCCTGTGCGGCGCGTCGGGTGAAGGTGAGGAGGAGAATCCGCTCGGGGGGGACGCCGCGCTGGATGAGGTCTGCGACGCGGTAGGTGAGGGTGCGGGTTTTTCCGGTGCCGGCGCCGGCGATGATGAGGAGGGGGCCGGTTCCGAAGGTGGCGGCTGCGGCCTGTTCGTCATTGAGCTCGGCGCGCAGGTCCCGCGGCGTCGCATCTGTAGGTGCCGTGCGCGTGGGGTAGATGCGGGGATCCATAGGTGGAAGTTGCGGCGTTTGTTCGGGGAGGGAAGGGGACGGGATGGTCGGGATGCACGGGGCGAACGGACAGGCTGCTGCTGAACGCGCGTGTGAGTCGCAGGGAACGACTACACGCAGGCATCAGGCACCCGTCCACCCGTCCACCCGTCCGAAAGCGGGCTACGCCCGAGACCGCTTTCGGACATGTTGCCCGCCTGACGAGAGGGTCGTCCCTGGATGTTCGGACTCGCTAGGCAGGCGTGACGGAAGAGGGTGACTGCGTTGCGGTTACGTGGGGAAACTCACTCTGGCGCGGGGTGCCTGACGGGCGTACATTCGCGCCGCGATTGCGACACTGTGACCGACGGCGCCACCACGCACCCCGGACGCAGGAGCGCGGGAAGCCATGGGTCGCAAGGTGGGAGACCGTGAACCGCGAGGGCGACCTGGCGGTGCTGGACCCGAGACACCGGAGTGGGGCAGGGCTAATGGAAAGCCTTACGGGGCTTTCGTTTGCCTTGACCCCCATTCCAGTCGGGGCTATTTTGATCGGCTGTGGCAGCGCGGGCATAAACGCTTGAAAAATTGATAGTGACCGGCGGGAGGAACGTGGGGTCTCCCCAGTGACGGAGGCCGCGCCAGCGCCTCCCGTCGGCGCTTGTCCGTCGGGGCGGCAGGGCAACAGCAGGTCGCAGCGGCGCAGGCTTTAGAAGGACGCAGGACCGCAGGTCAGTAGTCGTTAGGTAGTCATGGCAGCACAACTCATCTCTGCAGAAGGGGGAAAAGAATGCAGAAAATCTCTCGGTCGTTTATTGCACTCGGCGGGCTCGTAGCCCTGGCCGCTTGCGGTGACGACGTATCCATCGCCGCTCCTACGCCGACGCCGGTTTCCGTCGTCGGGGTGACGGTGAGTCCACAGACCTTGACGCTGCGGGTTGGCGAAAAGGCGACGCTCGGTGTGAGCGTTGCGACCACCGGTGGCGCCGCCACCACGGTCACGTGGTCCTCGTCGACGCCCGCAGTGGCGTCGGTCAGCGCCACCGGTGAAGTCACCGCGGTTGCTGCTGGTAACACGACGGTTCGCGCCGTCTCCACGGTCGATGGCTCGAAGTCGGGCGCCGCGCAGGTCACGGTCTCCGCTCTCGCCGTTCGCAGCGTCTCGGTTTCGCCGCAGTCGCTGAGCCTCCAGATCGGCCAGACGGCCACCGCAGTTGCGACGGTTGATCGCGACGCGGGTGTCGCTGGCACGGTCACCTGGGCCTCGAACAACGCCGCGGTTGCCACGGTCAATGCCACGTCCGGCCTGATCACGGCCGTCGCGGCTGGTACCGCGGTCATCTCCGCCACGTCGACGGTCGACAACACCAAGTCGAGCGCCCTCGCGGTGACGGTGGTTTCGGTCCCGAACAACCTCTCGGCTCTCTCGGTTGCGCCGACCAGTGCCAATCTCGGCATCGGCTCGACGCTCCAGCTCGTTCCGAGCGCCACGACGGTTGGCTCGCCGACGGTGACCTACACCTATGCCACCTCCAACAACCTCATCGCCACGGTCAGCTCGACGGGCGTCGTGACGGCGGTTGGTAACGGCACGGCAGTCATCACCACGACGGCCACCACGAACACGAACTCGCTCTCCGTCGCCACGACAATCAATGTCGCCTCGGCCTCGGTCTCGATTTCGTCGATCACGTTCGGCAACACCGCGACTCCGGTCAACATCGCCAACGTATTTGGCCAGATCGAAGTCACGATGAACATCAATGCGGGAAACCAGACGCTTGACTCGGTCCGCGTGAAGCTCGGAAGCAAGTCCGCCGCTTCGCAGGCCTTCACGGTCAATGGTGCCCCGAACGCTCCCGTGACGCTCTCCATCAACACCGCTGCGTACACCCTCAACGGTGACTTGGCGGCGATCGTCAGCTTCCTGAACGGTTCGACGGGCGTGCAGGCTGAACTGTTCGTGAGCGGTGCCAGTGGCCCGACGGCGTCCAACACG
>JACMLI010000313.1 GCA_014379705.1 Gemmatimonadaceae bacterium | reverse complement strand
AGTCCACGAGGCTGAACAACTGCAGGTTGCGGAACAGTGTCAGTTGCATCGTCCCCGAGCCTTCCCAACGCGGCAATGCATTTCCCCAGTAGACGGCTGGCGCCTGGAGGCATGGAACCGGTGGGCCGCCGCCTTCCGAAAAGGTCGTGCCCGGGGCCACGCTGCCGCTTTCGCACATCAGGTTGATGGGTCGCGGCTGTCCGTTCACGGTGGTCATCTCGCCCGACGTGATGCGGCGGTGGAAGATCGCCCCGAGCGGATAGCCGGGGACGTGATACTGTCCGAAGCCTGCGTTGAGCACGAGCGATGCCGGGCCGCCGAGGGACACGATCTCATTGTTGTTGCGCGAGAACTTGAGCCCCAGCCGAACGTCGGCGTTCCTCGAACGGAACACGTCGCCGTTCAGGTCGACCTCGAAGCCGCTGTTCTTGATCTCGCCGATGTTGCGGTACTGCACCCCGGGAAATCCGAGTGACGGAAGCGCCGGCACGGAGACCAGCGCGTCGCGCGTCGCCTTGTTGTAGTAGGTGAGCTCGAGTCCCAATCGGTTGTTGATGAAGGTGGCATCGAGCCCGGTCTCGAACTCTTCGCCCACTTCCGGCTTCAGGTCCGGATTGCCGAGGTTCTGCGGCGTGAGCGTCGGTGTTCCCCCCTGGCCTGCTTCCGGTGCGTAGGAGCGGAGCGCGGCGAAGGCGTCGGGCTGCTGGCCAGCGCGTCCCCATGCGGCGCGCACGCGCAACGACGAGACACCGGGGAGGTTCCGCGCGAACGGTTCCTCGCCGATCACCCACGAGGCGCTGAACTTCGGGTAGTACGTCGCGGCGTAGCTCTTGCCGAAGGCGCTGTTGTCGTCGCCACGCACCGCCGCCGTGAGGAACAGCCGGTCACGCCACCCGATCTGCTCCTGCACGTACAGTCCCACGGTCTTGTTCTCGACGAAGGTCTCCTGCGCCGTCTTGGTCGCACCGGCGGTCACCGTCTCGAGGTCTTTCACCGGGAAGGTTTCGGCGCGCGCGAGGATGGCCTGGTTCTCCTTGCGGTAGTACTGGGCCCCAAACGCGGTCTCCAGTTTGAGGCTGGGCGCTGGTCGCCACGTGACCGTGCCCGAGTAGTCGGCGCTCACATACGACGCATCCGACTGCTGCACATCCCGGCGTCCCTGGGGGAAGAGGGAGCCGGGGGTGGAGATCTTCTTCCAGAGACTCGACAGGCGCTGCGTGGTGAAGTCGCCCCCCACCGTGATGCGCTGGTTGAACCAGCCCGTGGGGATGTGACGCAGCGTCGTGGTGAGGGTGGTGCGGCCGACGTCCTCGTAGCCCTGGATGTCGTCCTCGTAGACCTCGGGGACATAGGAGAGGAAGCCGCGCAGCGGCCCATCGAGCCCGCCCGGCAGGTTGCGGCCCGGCTCGCAGCCGGGCGAGGGGCACGACCAGGTGATGGCCGTAGTCACCGGCTGCTGCACGCCTGCGGAACGGAGCCGGCTCCGCTCGTACCCGAGGCCGAAATCGAGGAAGATCTTGTCGCTGGGGGTGAAGGTGAGGTTGCTGCGACCCGACAGCCGGTTCTTCCAGTTGTAGTCCACCGGCCCTTCGTCGCGGTCCCACCCGCCGAAGAAAAGGTAGGTCAGCGTCTCGGCGCCGCCCGAGATGGAGACGTCGTATCCTTGCGGATATCCCGTCGAAAAGGGCGACCCCTTGCACGCGTCGCCGTCCTGCTTGTACGGCTTGGGGCAGCGACCGTATCTCGCGACCGGGAAGCCGACTTCGCGCTCGCGCTTGAGGATGTTGACGTCAACGATCTCCCCGGTTGCGCTCTTGTAGTAGGAATGCTGGAAGAGGTCTTCCGGGTTGGGGAGCCAGTTGGCGCCGCCTTTCACCTGGTAGTTCACCGCGGGCCGCCCGCGGGCGCCCTTCTTGGTGATGATGTTGATCACCCCGTTCGAGGCTTCGGTCCCGTACAGCGTGGCCGCGGAGGGACCCTTGATGACCTCGATGCTCTCGATCTCCTCGGGGTTGAGGTCATTGATGCGCGACGGGGCGTAGCGGCTGTCCACGCCCCCTTGTCCCGGAAATCCTCCGGCATCGGCCGCGGCGTTGTTCACACGCACCCCGTCGATGTAGACCAGCGGTTCGGAGGACAGCGTCATGCTGCTCGCGCCGCGAATGCGCGTATTGCCACCCGATCCCACGTCTCCGCCCCCCGACGCCACGCGCACGCCGGGAACGACGTTGAGGAATTGCTGAACGTTCGGCTTGGGGGCGACCTTGGCCAACTCCGACGCGTTGACGATGCCCACCGCGTTCCCGAGTTCGCGCTTCGCCTGCGCATTGGGCGTGCCGGTCACCACCACCTGGTCGAGCGTCATCGTCGTCTTCTCGAGCACGAAGTCGACGCGCACGGAATCGCGCAGCGTGATCTCGCGGGTCAGGCGCGTATAGCCCAGCCGACGCACCGACACGGTGTACGTCCCCGGTGGGATGTTGACGACGCGGAACGCGCCCGTGGGAGACGTGAGCGCGCCCAGCCGCGTGCCCTCGATCGAGATGGTGGCACCGGGCACCGGCTCATCGGAGCGAGCGGTGGTGACGGTGCCCGTCAGGATCCCGCTCTGCGCGGATGCGCGCTGCGCCGGCAGGATCGTGAGCACGGCGAGGAGCAGCAACGTGGGAGCGGGCAACCTCCCCCATCGTGCTGCGTCCCGGTGGACGTCGTTCGGCATGCGACCTCCCTGGTGTAGCGGTGAGACCTGGGGGACGTCTGACGCTTCACGCTTGGGGCCGCCGGGTAGGCGGGGAGAGCGCGATCGCGCGGCAAGGCTCACATATGCACCGTCTTTGATGTGCTGTAAAGTGCATGCAAATTTGTGAGCTTGGCGCCGTCCACCGGGCGTAGTGCAGCGTCGGGTGCCGTCGTTCTTCAGGTCAGGTGGTCGGGTAGTCGGGTCGTCGGGTGGGCCTGCTGATCAGCGGGTGGGCAGCACCCCGGGAAGGCCGAGTTCCGTCCT
>JACMLI010000312.1 GCA_014379705.1 Gemmatimonadaceae bacterium | reverse complement strand
GGCGACGACGATCGGCGCGGCGGTCACCATGATGGTCGCGGTGCCATCCACCCCGCCGCTCGAGGCGCGGATCGTCGCCGTCCCCGCTCCGATGGCCGTCACCGCACCAGTGGCCGATACGGTCGCGACACCCGTCGCGCTGCTGCTCCACACGAACGCCTGGTTGGGCATCACCGCGCCGGCCGCGTCCTTCGCCACGGCCACCAGCGGCTGCAAGTCGTTAGGCTGGAGGGTGGCTGTCGATGGCGTGACGTCGATCGAGGCGATCACGGGCGCGGGGACGGTCACCGTGACCGTCGCCGCGCCACTCAGGCCTCCCGTGTACGCGCTGATCGTCGCCGTGCCGGCGCCGACAGCGGTCACGAGCCCGTTGTTCGAGACCGTCGCCACGCTCGCCGCACTGCTGATCCAGGTGTAGGCGCGTCCGGGGAGCACGTTCCCCGCGTCATCGCGCCCGATGGCCGAGAACTGTCGGGTTGCCCCGGCCAGCAAGCTGGCCGCGGCGGGCGCCACCGTCACCGAGGACACTGGCGTCACGACGCTGACCGTCGCGCTCCCCGTGACGCTCCCATTCGATGCCGTGATCGTCGTCGCCCCGTCCGTGATCGCGGTGACCACCCCCGTGGCACTCACCGTCGCCACGTTCGCCGTGCTGGTGGACCAGGTCACCGTGCGCCCCGTGAGCACGTTCCCGGCCGCGTCGCGCACGGTGGCCGTCAATGGCCGCGTGCCGCCTGGCTGTACCACGAGCACCGTGGGGGACACGCTGATCGACGCGACCCCGGCCGGTGGGGCCGTGACGTTGATCGCGCTCGTCCCGCTCACGCCTTCGCTCGTCGCAAAGACGATCGCCGAGCCCGTGCCGACGGCCGTCACGAGGCCCGCGCTGGATACCGATGTCACGTTAGGCGCGCCGCTGAGCCAGGTGACCAGGCGGCCGGGAAGCACGTTGCCCGCCGCGTCGCGCGTCACCGCGGCCAGCGACGTCGTGTCTCCAGTCTGCAGGCTCCGCGTGGCGGGGGTGATCGTCACCGACGCCACCGGGATCGGGTTGATGGTCAGCGTCGCGCTCCCCGACTTGCCCTCGGCCGTCGCCGTGAGTCGCGCGGTGCCTGGCTGCAGGGCGCTCGCCAGACCGTTGGACGAGACCGTCGCGACGGCGGGTTGGTCCGACGTCCACGTCAGCGGACGATTGAGGACATTGCCGTTCTTGTCCCGCGCCAGCGCCGTGAACTGGACGGCGTTTCCCGCCGAGACGATCACGCTGCCAGGAGTCACCTCGATGGCCGCTACGGGAATGGGGGAGACGGCGATGGTCGCCGTGCCGGACCTTCCCTCGCTGGTCGCCGTGATCGTTGCGCTGCCCGCCGTGAATCCCACGACGAGACCATCCGAGCTCACGCTTGCGACTGACACGGCGCTCGATCGCCACGCAATGACCCGACCCGGGAGTACCTTGCCCGCCCCGTCCACGGCCTCTGCGTTGAGCTGCAGCGTCCCGCCTTCGAGCACGGCGCCCGTGGCGGGGGTGACGCGCAGGGAGGCGACCGGCACGTCATCCACGTGGATGACAGCGGTGCCACTCGCCCCGGCGATCGTGGCCGAGACGGTCGCCACACCGGCGGCAACTGCGGTGACGACGCCGGCGTTATCGATCGTGGCGACATTCGGGTTCGCCGTGGCCCAGCTCGCCGTGAGTCCAAGAAGCGGCAGACCGCCGGCGTCGAATGCACCCGCGATCAGAGTGGACTGGCTTCCCACCTCGATGCGAGTGGTGGAAGGACTGACACGCACCGATGATACCGGACGGTCGGAGACATTCACGGTGGCCACGCTCGCCTTGCCGCCTGCGTTGGCAGCGATGCGCGTACTTCCCACACCGATCGCCGTCACGACGCCCGCGTTTGAAACGGTCGCGATCGCGGCGTTCTCCGAGGACCAGAACAGCGTCGCGTTGACCGGGTTGCCCTGGTCATCCACGGCGCGTGCCGAGAATGAGCGGGCCTCGCCAAGCGTCAGGCTCATCGTCGAGGGAGCGAGCTCAATCTTCGCAACGCTCGGCGCATCGATGGCGCCGGATCCGCACGCCAGCGTGCCGACGGTGGCAAGCGCGCGAAGCCAGTGACCGGCAGACCCTCGTCCCGCACGCGCCCAGCGAATGTGTCGCGCAGGTTCCCTGGGGCCTTTCCGGAGCGTTGCCGGCATCGAGCCTCTCGGCGTCTCCATGTCCACACCTTCAGTGCAGGTCGCGCGAGGCGCCACGGCGCCGTGCATCAAGCACACCGCGGATTGGTCCGCGGCAAGCTGCCCGAATCTCGGGCGTGGCGTCGCGGCCGGCAATTACCCTCTCGACATATCCCGCAGCTACACTCCAGGATGTCCCAGCAAACGGATGACCTCGCTGCCTGACGAGCGAGCCGAGCGGGGCTATCTTCCCGCGTCCATTTCAGGGGGCAGCGGTGGAGAACGAGCATGACCTGAGCGTCGTGTCGTGACGGCAAGGAAAAAGACCGGGACCGCGTCGCTGCCCTTTCAGTTGGGCAGCCGCGTGGAGCGGGCCTGCCGGGTCGTGCCTTATGACCGCGCGCCCGGCGACCCGAGCACGCGTCCGCTCAGGATCTTCGCGCTCGATCCCGCCGAGTCCAAGCTGCACGGCAACGTGGCGCGCGTGGACGTGCCGTATGAGCCCCTGGAGCCCGGCCCCCGCGGGCGCATCTTCGAGGTCGACGGCAGGGAGTTCGGCACCGACGGCACGAAGGTCTTGAAGGCACTGACCCCGCTCGACCTCGACGCGCGCGAGCTCATGCTCTCCGCGGGTCTCGAACCCACCCAGTCGGACCCGCGATTCCATGCGCAGATGGCCTACGCTGTCTGCAGTTCCCTCTACCAGCGCTTTCGCGGGGCACTCGGCCGGAGCGTGGCGTGGGGTTTCGAACTCAAGCCGGACGACACGACCGGCCCGCTGCGCCTCCGGATCAAGCCCCTCGCCATGGGGGAGCCTAACGCGTACTACGATCCTGTGGGTGGCGAGTTGCTCTTCGGGTACTACCCGGCCGACCGGGCCACCACGGGGCGCACCTTGCCGGGGGGCTACGTCTTCACGTGCCTGGCGCATGACATCGTGGCGCACGAGTGCACGCATGCCCTGCTCGACGGGTTGCGCGCACACTTCACCACGACGACGCACGAGGACGTCGCCGCCTTCCATGAAGGGTTTGCCGACATCGTCGCCCTGTTGCAGCGCTTTTCGCACCAGGCCGTGGTGCGCGAGGCGCTGCGCGCGTCGCGGGGCCGCCTCGAGACCGATCGACTCACCGCGATCGGGCAGCAGTTCGGTGAGACCTCGGGGGGCTTCGGCCCGATCCGGAACGCGATGGACGCGACGGCCGGGAAAGGGCCTCCGGAGTACACGAAGTACACCGAGCCCCACGCGCGCGGCCGGTCGCTCTGCGCCGCGATCTACGAGGCGTTCGTCACGATCTACAACAGGAAAGCAAGTCGATTGCGCCGGCTGGCGTCGGGAGGCACCGGCGTCATCGACGAGCGCGCCGAACTCCCTGCGGACCTGCTCGAGGCGCTCACTGACCTCGCCGCCAAGCTCGCCGGGCAGTTCCTGAACATCTGCATCCGGGCGATCGACTACTGCCCGCCGGTGGACATCCGCTTCGGGGACTACCTTCGCGCGGCGATGACCGCCGACCACGACCTCGTGCCGGACGACCCGTGGGGCTACCGTGAAGCCTGGATCGACGCCTTTCGTCGCCGGCGCATTTATCCGTACGACGTGCCGAACCTCGGGGAGGACGCGCTCCTGTGGAGCGGCCCGCAATCGGCCATTCCCGCGGTGCCGGCCCTCAGCTTCTCCGAACTCGCCTTCGACGGGGATCCCGGTCGCGCTCCCAAGTCGAAGGAATTGCTGCGTCAGGCGATGGCGGTCGGGCAGCTGGTGACGTCAGCGGCACATCGGGGCGAATTCGGGTTGGTCGACCCGGTGGCGACGAAACGCGCGGCGAAGCACGAGGGCCTGGTGGACATCGACAAGCCCACCGTGGAATCGGTGCGCGCGGCGCGTCGTGTGGGTCCGAATGGCGAAGTCGTCTTCGACCTGGTGGCCGAGGTGACGCAGCGCGTGCTCAAGATGCACAAGGGCCAGCTCGTGGAACTCTACGGGGGCGCGACGGTGCTGCTCGATCCCTTCGGCGCCGTGCGCTGCGTGATTCGCAAGCGCGTGCTGCACGAGACGCGGGACAAGGAGCAGCTCGACTTCATCATGAAGAACGCGGCGACGTACTACACGTCGGCCCGCGGTGCGCTGCGTCCGAAGCGCGGGGCGTTCAAGGCGATCCACCGCGGGCGGCGGAAGGTGCGTTAGGCGGCGGGCGGGAATCCGTCGCACCTGCCAAAGCCGCGTGCCCGGCGTCGTCCGGTGGGCACACGTCGAGGCGGGTCAACGGGCGGATCAACGACGCGGGGCTCCGGCCTTCGCCGGAGCGACGACAACTCAGCAGGGCTCCGGCCTTCGCCGGAGCGACGACACTCAGCAGGGCTCCGGCCTTCGCCGGAGCGACGACAAGCAGCGGGGCTCCGGCCTTCGCCGGAGCGACGACAAGTCAGCAGCTCAGGCAACGCTGAAAGCATTTTCTGCCATCTGCCATCGGCAGTGTTCAACGAGCCACTTGCCGTCAACGAGCCACCTGCCGCGTTCAACGAGCCATCTGCCACTTAGAGAGTTATCAGTGGACCCGCAGAGCGACGGCACAAGAAACCCGTCAGCTGGCGAGACGTCCGCGGGTGATCAGCTCGCCATGATGTACTTGCACCCCGCTTCCTGCGCGCGCAGTGCAGCGAAGATGCCGTTCGGTTGCAGGATCACGCCCGGGATCATCAACTCGATCGCCCGCGCGCGCGCGGCCGCGTGGTCGAACTTCTCCTTCTCGCGCACCGTGCTCACGATCCCGCCAAACGCCCAGTTGCATGCGAGCACCACGCCGCCTCCCGCGAGGAACGTCTCGAGCTTGTACTTCGCGGCGCTGGCCGCGAGCTCCGCGCCGCCGGTGCTCACCGGGTTGGCCTTCGCCCACTTGCCCTTCTCGTCCTTCAGCTTGGACTTCTTGCCCACCTCATACCGCTCCCAATAGGCATTGCTCATGATCAGCGGCATGGCAGAGTGCCGGAACACGACGACGGGCGACATCTCCGTCCGATCGGCGCCATAGACGTCCTTGTACATGTCGCACCATGCCACGGCGCGGAACAGCGCGGCGCCGTCCGAGGGTTGCGGCGAATCGAACACCGCGCGGTACTTGCCGGTCACGCGCTCCGTCCAGCTCATGTCCCACGTGTCGGCCACGGGCTGTGGATGCTCGCTGGCCTCACCTGGGCGTTCGAGCGCGTGCCCGAGCGACGGCCAGGCCGCGCCGAGCACGGAGGAACCGCCAAGCCAACCAAGGAATCGACGTCGCGGGGTGGTCATGATTCGGGATGCGAGGAGGGGAGCGCTCTCAATAATAACCGACGGGCGGACGGGCAGGCGGGCGGACGGGCAGAGCGTCGGTGAACGGGATGACCCGTTCTACCCTCGATGCCCGACAAGGCCTTCCTCGTCGCGGAGTGAAGCCACACGCCGGTGGCGTTCATGCTCATCGGTGCCCTGCTCCCTCCCGTGGCGTGGCTCGCCGCGCCCCTTGTCTAGCCGATCCTCATGCGGGGGCGATCGCGAGGACGCGCAGCGGGCTCCCGCTGCCGTTGGCGATCTTGAGCGGCGCGGCGATCACGATGGCCCCTGTTGCCGGCAGTTGGTCGAGGTTGCGCAGGCTCGCGAGGCCGAACTTGCCAGCGCCGTGCATGATGCCGTGGTTGGGGAAGGGCGGGTCGAAGGTCCCGGCCTGCCCGGCGTCGGTGCCCACCGTTTCCACGCCGACGCCGAGTACGTCGCGGTCCTTCGCGAGGAGCATCGAGGTGGTGGCGTGGAAGCCCGGGCTGTGTGGCCCGTCAGCGTGCACGTTGAGGAACGACGCGGCGTCGGTGCGCGTGCTCCATCCCGTGCGTAACAGCACCCAGGCGCCGGCCGGAATACGCCCGTGCGTCGCCTCCCAGGCGGCGACGTGCTCCGGCATGAGCAGGTAGTCGTTGTTGCGCTGGACGTCGGCGGTCACGTCGATCACGCACGCCGGGCCGACGAAGCGTCGCGGGGGAATCGTGTCGGTCGCGTTCTCGGGGAGGTCCTTTCCCGAGATCCAGTGGATGGGCGCGTCGAAGTGGGTGCCGGTGTGCTCGCCCATGTGGATGACGTTCCAGTACCACGCGGGTCCCTGATCGCAGTAGCGCGAGATGACGTCGATCGAGACGCCCGGTGACGCACCGAAGATCGGCGGCAGCCCGATGACCGGCGTGTCGGGGCCTAACGAATGGGAGAGGTCGACGACCCGGAGGCGGCCGGCGTTGAGCTCGTCGATGAGTTGCGTGAGGACGGTCATGTCAGCGCGGGGAGGGCAGCTCGCGCAGGTAGCGGGCGAACTGGTAGCGATTCTCGAGCAGGGAGAGGTCGGTGACGTAGGCCGACGGGCCGACGGCGTCGACCTTGGCGACGAGCGTGGTGAGGTCTCCTGAGGCCCGTGCCTCGCGGAAGGCCACCGTGAACTCGTCGAGGGTCCGCACGGTGGCGGTGCGGGGCACGCCCGCGGCCGCCGCGATGGCGGCGAGGTCACTCCCCGTCGACGTGGCGGTGGGGAAGCCGCCGACCGAGAGCAGGCTCTCGTTGTCGAACACGACGTGCACGAGGTTGCGCGGCCGATAGCGGGCGAGCGTGGTAAGGCCCCCGAGGTTCATGAGCAGCGAGCCATCACCGTCGAAGACCACGACGGGGAGGTCAGGACGACACAGCGCGATGCCAAGTCCCATGGAACTGGCCAGTCCCATGGCATGCTGCAGGTAGAAGAAGTTGGGTTTGTGGCCGATCGCCTGCAGCTCGGCGGCTACGGCACCCATGATCGTGACGACCACGCCAGCCTCGAGGCCGGGGTAGATCGCTTCGATCGCGTCGCGTCGCCTCATGCTTCCTCCCACATGAGGTCGCGCTGGAGGAGCAAGGCGACGGGTCGACTGGCGGAGTACGCGAGCGTCTGCGCCTGGGCGATGCGACGCTGGACGTCGTCCGCGCGGGCGAGATACCGGAAGGGAATGCGCAGCGCCGTCAGCACGTGGGCCGTGACACCGCCGCCCTCGGTCTGCCACGGATCACGTTCGCCGAACTCACCGCGGGCGCTGATCAGCAGGAGCAGGGGAATACGGTAGAGCTGCGCGCAGGAGACAATGCCGTTGATGGAGGCGAGGAAGCCGTGGTTTTGCATGAGCATCGCGGACTTCACGCCAGCGAGGTGCGCCCCTGCGCTGAGGCCGACGCCTTCTTCTTCCTTGGCGAGACGCACGAGGTGCATCTCGGGATCGTCGTCGGCGAGCCGGATCAGGTGGACGAGCCAAGTCTCGGGAAGGGCGGAGATGAGGCGGACGCCGCCGTCCTTGAGGGACCTATAGATGAGTTCCGAGCTGGTTGCGGAGACGGGCACGTTTTCGCGGGTTCGTTTTGGACGGCCAATCGAACTCGGGGTTGGGGTGGCGTCAACTCGACGCGAGCAGTTGAGCTTTGTCAGGTGGGGAAGCATGAGAAGCACGAGGAGCACGCGAAAGGCTCGTGCTTCCCGTGCTTCCCGTGCTTCCCGTGCTTCTCCTGCCTCCCATGCTTCTCCTCTCCGACTCCCCGGAGATGCTGGGGCTCGTATTTCCGTCGGAGCGACGGGGGAGAAACAAAAGGCCCCCGCTGGTGGGCGGGGGCCTTTCGAGCTTCAGCAGATCAGTCCTTGTGCCGGAACGTGATGCGTCCACGTGAGAGGTCGTAGGGCGAGACCTCGACCTTCACTCGATCTCCTGTAAGCACGCGAATTCGGAATCGGCGCATCTTGCCACCGATCGTCGCGAGTACAGAGTGCCCATTGTCCAGTGCAACACGAAACGTTGCACTTGGGAGGACGTCAGAGATCACGCCCTCCATTTCCACCATGTCCTCTTTCGCCATCCGGGGTTACTTCTTGGTCCGGAGGCGACGACGCGCGGCGGCCGCTTTCAACTGGCGCGCCTCGCTGGGCTTGACGTAGTGACGACGACGTCGCAGCTCCTGAAGAATGCCGGCGCGGAGCACCTGCTTCTTGAAGGTGCGAAGTGCGCGCTCGACGTTATCCCCGTCGCTGAGGGTGACCTGGGCCATTCTTTAACGACCGAGCTTGACGACGTTCTCTGCGGCGGGGCCCTTCTGGCCCTGCACGATGTCGAACTCCACCTTCTCGCCTTCCGCGAGAGACTTGAACCCCTGACCCTGAATCGCCGAGTGATGGACGAAGCAATCCTTCTGCCCGCCGTCAGGAGTCACGAAGCCAAAACCCTTCGCGTCGTTGAACCACTTCACGGTGCCGGTAGTACGTGCCATTTGCTGAAACTCCCAATGTTCTAAAAAAACGAAAAGGGGCCGACGCGAGAGCGAAGGCCCCGGCTACTGCCGGTCGAAGATTGTCTACCGGCCATGACAGTTTAATTTCGACTGCCATTTCGCGCAAGGGGAGCACAAGCATAACTCGCGAAAAACACCCCACACGTCCCCCACGCCCCAAAAAGCCCCCACGCCCCTAAAGCCCCCTACCCCCGCGCCTCCCGATCCAACTCCGCCACCAGCGCCTGGATCTCCTGCGGCGACGCCTTGTCCAGGGAAATCCGCACCCCGTCCGGAAGCTCGATATGCACCCCCTCCAGCTTCTGCTTCCGC
Source organism: Gemmatimonadaceae bacterium (assembly GCA_014379705.1). Classification (GTDB taxonomy): domain Bacteria; phylum Gemmatimonadota; class Gemmatimonadetes; order Gemmatimonadales; family Gemmatimonadaceae; genus RBC101. Next base: position 1,376 of record JACMLI010000312.1, on the reverse strand, counting down.
ATCGCCCCCCGCACCTTCTCGAACAGCGCGTACCCCGCCGTGGCGATGCCGACCACGTTCGCCGCCACCGACACCCACAGCATCACGTCGGCCCCCGCAGATCGCGGACGCACCACCTTCGCCGCCTCTATTGCCGCAAGGGACGCCACCTCCTCCCTCAGCTTGTCCGTCGCGTCCGCCTTCGCACCCCTGGGTAGCACGAACTTCCACTTCATCGACGCTCTCCGTTCGGTCAAGGCCAGACGCCGGGAGGCAATGGTGCGTCCGCGACGTACTTGAGCGAAATCTTCTGCTTCTCGAGACGCCGAGCGATCGCCTTCCAGTCCTCACGACCCCCCGGAATCCCCTTCTCGGCGATCCCCGTCGTCAGCACGGTAACCGTTTGTGTCGTCCCGAAGGGCCCCTTCTTCGCGGACACGCGCGCGACCTGCACTCCGCTGTCGGCAAACGCGAACCGGGAAGTGGTCGCCCGCGCGTCCCCCATGATGTCGAACATCACGCCAAGGACGCCGGATGTCGCCCTGCCGCCGATGCCACGGATCTGGTCGTGCAGCACCATGTCACCGTAGTCGACGATGGTGTACCGCGTGTCCCGGTCGTGCTTGACGCGCAGGTGCGGCGACCCGGACTTGTCCTCGTAGGTGTAGCCGTGTTGCGTCGCGTCCGCCCAGCCACCGCGCACGCGCAGGGCGAGCAGCGGAGCCGGGCCCTCCTCGATCGCCGCGATCACCCGGTCCCGGCGATGCTCGACGAGCAGGCTTTCCCGAAACCGCGTGGCGATACGGATGAAGACCGGCAGCGAGTCGTCGCCCACGCCCGTGACGCTGCGAAATGCCGCTTCATAGTCGTCGAAGGCCACGAGGAACGGCACGGCCATGCTGTCGCGCACGTGCGCCGCGTGCGCGAGGCGCAGCAGCACGCCCGCCTGGAGCCGCGCGCCATTCGCCGTGGCCCGCAGGTTGTACCCGAGTCGATGCTCTTCGCGCATCGCCGACACCACGTTGTCCCGCGGGACGCGCACGAACCCCGCGGCCGCCGAGGCGCTGTCCTGCGCGCCCGCGGGACGGGTGATGCACGCGAGCAGGAGACAAACCCTGGCAAACATCATGGGACCGCCCTCATGTCGGGAGGAGCAGCAGGGGAATGACCCCCGCCACCCAGGTGATGCGGGACCAGCGCACCGCCGTCGCGATGCGCGACTCGGTCGCCCGGACGAGCAGCAGCACGACGATCAGCGTGGGAGCCACGGCGCAGCAGGTGACCGCCCAGAGGTAGCCGACGGCGCCGGGGGAGGCCCCAAGCGGGGCGAGCGCGACACACACGAAGGCGATGGCGAGCAGGCGGTGCAGGCGGATGGCCGCGGTGCGTCCGAGACG
>JACMLI010000311.1 GCA_014379705.1 Gemmatimonadaceae bacterium | reverse complement strand
GACTCGCTCGCGCATCAACGCAGCGCGCTCGTGGGGCGTGCGGAGCTGCTGCGCGCGCGCTCTCTCCGTGCGGCCGGTGACCTCGCCGGTGCTCGGCTGGCCGTGGCACGTGCCGTTGTCGCCCTTGGGTCCGGGTACGGCCCGTCGCATCCCTGGACCCGTTCGGCCGCCGCGCTCTCGGACTCGTTAGGGCGCTGACGTCAGGCTGGGCCGTCGGGTTGGCTTGTGGGCGCCCCGAAGGCGTTGGCCAGGAGCAGGCGTGCCTTTCGCCAGTCTCGCAGGACCGTTCGTTCCGACGTTCCACGCTGTTCGGCGATCTCGGCGAAGGTGAAGCCGCAGAAGAAATGCAAGTCGACGACTTCGGCGAGCCTGGGCTCGAGGGTTGCGAGTTCGTCCAGCGACTCCCCGAGCTGCTCGAGGTCGAGGTTGTCGCCCGTGCCGGGCGCCTGGTCGGCCCCTGTCCCCGACGTGAAGACAAACTCTCCCCCTCGCTTTTCGGTGCGCCGGCTGCGCGCGTAGTCGATCAGGATCCCCCGCATCGCGCGGGATGCGTATGCGAGGAAGTGGGCCCGGTCGGGGAAGTGCAGGGCACTCCGGTCGGCGAACTGCAGGTAGGCCTCGTGCAGTAACGCGGTCGTGGAGAGGGTGCTGGCGCCGTCGAAATTCCGGACGTGCTTTGCCGCGAGCGTCTTGAGCTCACGGTAGAGCTCCGCGAACAGGGCTGACGAATGATGGGGCGCGGTCACGCGTGAGGCGCTGGGATCCTGAGGCGCTCGGAGGTGCCTCCCGAGGGTCACGGCCAACTTCCGGGCTCCTCCGGGATTTCGCAAGGCGGACGGGCGTAGCCGGGCGCCTGTGCTGGCGGGGGAAGGGGCGTGTCACCTTTCATTCCTGAATCCCGATTGATCCAGTGAAGGCATACACGATCCCCTCACCGGACCCGCCATGAAGCGCCTGATCGCCCTCCTCGTTTCGGCCGTCGCCCTGAGCGCCTGCTCCTCACCGACCGAGGTGAAGCCGCGACTCGTTGATGCGGAACCTCAAGTGGCGAAGGCGAAGACGGCCTTGAAGGTGGCCTCCGGGATTTCGGGCTCGACCTCCGGCAAGCTCGCGGGTAACTGACCCGCAGCTGAATCAACGCCGTGAGCGCGTCAGCGCGCGGCGAATCGAGAGCCGTTGTGCCAGGGTGAGCGGGTGCATGACGGCCGCTGCGGTGGACGAGTCGGTCATCCTGACTCGGGCTTGCCAGTGAGGCGTCAAGCGGCACATTACGCAGGCCGCGTCAACCCATCCGGCCTCCTCTCCCTCCCCCCGCCGCGATTATCCGATGAGAGCGTTCATGGTCTTCGCCGCCGTGACACTGGCGGCCTGCGCACGCCCCGACGCTCCCACCGAGGTGCGGTCGATGCTTCCCAGCGCCGACGCATCGCCAGCCGCCGGCACGGTCGTCGTGGCTGTCGGCGACATCGTGTGTGGCGCCGATACCGCTGGCAAGCTTTGCGTGGACGAAGAGACGGCTGCGCTCACGGCGCAAAGCAACCCCACGGCGGTCCTGGCACTCGGTGACCTTCAATACGAGGATGGCGCGTATTCGGATTACATGACCTACTACGATCAATCCTGGGGCGCCTTCAAGTCCATCACCTATCCGGTGCCGGGCAACCACGAGTACCACACCTCGGGTGCCTCCGGGTACTTCGACTACTTCAATGGAGTTGGCGTGGCGACGGGCCGGGCCGGGACTCGGGGGAAGGGCTACTACAGCACCAACATCGGCGGCTGGCACGTGGTGATGCTGAACAACAACTGCAACGGGGTCGGTGGCTGCGGCGTGGGATCACCGCAGGAACAGTGGTTGCGCGCCGACCTGGCGGCCAATCCAGCGGCGTGTACGCTGGCGGCCTGGCACATTCCGCGGTTCAGCTCGGGGGACCATGGCAGCAACCCCAACTCGACGGCGCTGTGGCAGGCCCTGTACGAGTTCGGCGCCGACGTGGTGCTGGTGGGCCACGACCACAACTACGAGCGGTTCGCGCCGCAGACGGCGCAGGGCAATCGCGACGACGCCTACGGCATTCGAGAGTTTGTGGTCGGCACCGGCGGCGAGGAACTGAAGCCCGAGAGCGTCCCGGTGCCGCACAGCGAAGTGCATGACTATACGTCGATGGGCGTCCTGCGACTGACCTTGCACGCTGACTCGTATGCGTGGCGGTTCGTCTCCATCCCCGGACACACCCTGGCCGATACGGGTTCGACGCAGTGCCACGGTCCGCCGACCGGCGGGCCACCGCCGACGCCACCGGTGGCGAACTACGCCATCACCTGCCAGAGTGCGGTCAATCCCGCCTCCTGCAGCCTCGACGCCGCTTCGTCGACGGACGACGGTGGCTTCAACAACCTGACGTTCAGCTGGGCCAACACGGTGGGGCGCCCAGTCAAGACGGGCCCGGTGATCAAGTACCTCATCTCCAAGTCGCAGCCCAATGTGTTCCCCGTGACATTGACTGCGAGCGATGCCGGAGGCCTGACGAACTCGATCACGAAGACGGTGTCCATCCCGGTGCCAACCACGAACCTGCCGCCAGTCCCGGCCTTCACCGTCAGCTGCGCCAGCATTTCATGTACACTCGACGCCGCGCCCAGCACCGACGATGGCGGTTTTGCCAATCTCACGTTCGCGTGGACCAACGCGGTGGGGCGTCCGCCCAAGACCGGGCAGGTCGCGAAGTTCCTCAGGTCGGTGACGTACCCCAACACGTTCAACGTGACGCTCACGGCTACGGACGGCGCGGGACTGACGGCGTCCGTGACGCAGCAGGTCACGATCCCCTGAACCGTGGATCCGAGACCCCCGACCCCCGTCCAGGCGTCGACCCGGGCGGGGGTCGGTCATGTGCACGACAGAAGGCGACACGCCTAACGAAGTCGCCCGGGACCGCCGCGCGTCCAGTGCATCCGCTGCCCCTGTGTTGCCGACACCACGCAACGGAAAGCGGTTGCCCCTGCATGCTGGTCGCCTGACGCGCGTCGGAGGGAACCCCTCGCCAGGACGGGTCGTCACACGCCGCTGGCGCCCCCATGCACCGTCCCTATCGTTCTGGCCATGCGTACGCTCATCGCCACCGTCGCGGCCGTCGCCGTCGGCCTCGTCGTCGCGTCGACCGCACCCACACGCG
>JACMLI010000035.1 GCA_014379705.1 Gemmatimonadaceae bacterium | reverse complement strand
CCATGCCGTGGGGCGCGGCGACGCAGACAGCGCGCGCCGCGAAGCCGGGGCGGCGCTCGTCTGTGGCGTGGGGTTCATGGCGATTGCGGGCCTCGTGATCCTCAGCATCCCCTCGCAGCTGGCTCGCGTCTTCTCCACAGAGGCCGCCGTGATCGCGCTGGCGTCGCAGCTGCTGCCGGTGGCTGCGGCGTTTCAGGTGTTCGACGGGGTCCAGGGCGTCGCCAGTGGCATCCTGCGCGGCCTGGGGGACACGCGCGTGCCCATGTTGCTCAACCTGTTCGGCTTCATCGTGGTGGGCGTGCCGGTCGCGGCGCTGCTCGCGTTCCCGTTAGGCTACGGCCCGGTCGGGATCTGGTGGGGGCTCGTGATCTGCCTGGTGGTCGTGGCGGCACTGCTTGCGGTGCGCGTGCGTTCGCGGCTGGGGGATCGTCTTGTCAGGCTCGAGGGCGCGCCCTGATGCGCGAGCAGATCGCGGGAGCGTGACGACACTGGGCACCGGCCTTCGCCGGTGCGACGACTTTCGCCGGTGCGACGACCTTCGCCGGTGCGACGGCCTTCGCGTGCTAACCGCCCGTCCGCCCGCCTGCCCGCCCGCCCCTCAGACGCCCTTTTCTTCGAGCAGCTTCATGAACTCCGCCGGACTCGAGATGCCGAGCAGTCGGTCCGGCACGTCGGGCTCCTTGCTGAACTGCGCGATCTTGCCCAGCACGGGCAGGTACTGATTGGAAACCTCGAGGGGCGGCGCGACGATCAGGAAAAAGAAGCGGACCGGCTTCTCGTCGATCGCCTTGAAGTCCAGCCCCTCGGTCTTCCGCCCGAAGGCGACGCGGAGCTTGTTGACCACGAGGGACCGGCAATGCGGAATCGCGATGTTCCGGCCGATCCCCGTGGAGCCGAGGTTCTCGCGGCGCTTGAGCATCTTGAAGAGCATCCCCTCGGACTTCTCGTCGAGCCGAAGCAGCCCGATCAGCTCCTTCAGGATCTCGTCCTTGGAGCTTCCTTCGAGGTCCAGCTTGATTGCGTCTTCGGAAAAGAACTCGCGCAGTTCCATCACGTCCCTCGGTGTTCGGCCTCGGGCCAAGTAGAGGCCCAAGGCGGGGGCTCGCGGGAAGGTCAGCGAGCGAGCCGCGCAAGTTACCGAGGGCTCCAAGTCGTGTCAAATCTTCACGTTGCAAGCGTTTTCGGCCGCGGTTAGCTTCACTGGGATGACCTTTCCGTACCCGGTCCAACACCCTCTACCGCTCATCCTGGCCCCCATGGCCGGGGTCTCGGAGTCCCCGTTCCGGCGCCTCTGTCGCCAGCACGGGGCCGATGTCGTGGTCACCGAGTTCCTCTCGGCCGAGGGCATCCGACGCGAAAACCCGGCGACGGTGGCCAAGCTGCGGTTCGGACCTGACGAGCGCACCATCGGCGTCCAGATCTTTGGCGCCGACCCGGACGCGATGCACGACGCCGCGGCGCTCGTGACCGACGTGTTCCAGCCCGACTTCATCGACATCAACTTCGGCTGTCCCGTAAAAAAGGTCGTGAGGCGCAACGGGGGCTCGGGGTGCCTCAAGGACCTCGACCTCGTACAGCAGGTCATCCGCGCCGTGCGCTCCGGCACGCACCTGCCAGTCACCGTGAAGATCCGGAGCGGGTGGAACGAGGAAATGCGCAACCCGGTCGCCATCGGACTCCGCTGCCAGGACGCAGGCGCCACGGCCCTCACGCTGCACGCGCGCACGCGGACGCAGATGTACACCGGCCACGCCCACTGGGACGAGATCGCGGCCGTGAAGGTGGCGCTCTCGATTCCCGTCATCGGCAACGGCGACATCAAGACGCCGTTCGACGTCGTGCGCATGCGTGAGGAGACCAACGCCGACGGCATCATGATCGCCCGCGGCTCGTTCGGCCAACCGTGGATCTTCGACCAGGCGCGCGCGCTGCTCGATGGCACGCCAATGCCGGCGACGCCGGGGGTCGAAGGGCGATTCGCCATCGCGCTCAACCATGCCCGCATGGTGCAGGAGTACGAGGTGGACCCCGAAGGTGCCGCGATCGAGTTCCGGAAGCACCTCGGCTGGTACGTGAAGGGGCTCCCAAACTCTGCGGACCTGCGCCGGCGCCTGCACGCGGTGAACACCTTCGGCGAGATCGAGGGGATCTTCGAGGAGTACCTGCGCTCCGATGCGCACCTCGAGGCCACGCAGCAGGGGCCCGCGCTGGAGTCGGTCGAGGCGTGACCCCCGAGCGGGCGCGCGCCATCCTCGAGGAGGTCGCGCGCGGCACGGTCACGGCAGCGGCGGCCCTCGAACAGTTTGCCGCCGAGCCGGTGGAGGCGCTCGATTTCGCGACCGTCGACCATCATCGCGCGCTGCGT
>JACMLI010000310.1 GCA_014379705.1 Gemmatimonadaceae bacterium | reverse complement strand
CTGGAGGGACATGGCTGGTAACCCGAGCTCTGTCCTGTACAACGAGGCGCTGCTTCGCGTGGGAGAGTTGACGGCGGAGGTTGTGCGCTAAGGGGGGCAGGCGGGCGAACCACAGATGGCAGGGGGCCCGTTGGGCCCCCTTCTCTTATCCGCGACTCAACTGCGCATAAGATGTGTTATGTAAAGTATTCGTCAACAAGCGTGTGGATATCCTCGTCGGACCATCCCCGAGGGCCCGCATGGGCACTTCCCCAGCTGGGGGTCGGCATTTCCCTCCCCAGTTCAAGGCCGGCGTTACTCGAACTGAGCAGTGGCACAGCGCTGGAACTGCGCGGTATGAGGTGCGTTGAAACGCACCCATTCCATGAGTGCCCGGCGTGGGGAGCGACCACCAAACTGTCAGGAGGAATCATGCGAATCATCCAGAGAATGGCGGCAGCCGCGGCCCTCGTCTTCGCCGTGAGCGCCCAGGCTGGCGCGGCACCTACCCACACAACGCCTCAGGCTTCACTCCAGGCGCCGGTCACCTTCGCGCTGACGGCCGCGCAGGATCCCCCGCCCGCACCCGCCCCGAACGTCACGGTGACCACCAAGACGACCACGTGGTACGCGGATCCGATGTGGGTGACCGTCGCCGTGCTCGGCGCGGCGCTGATCATCGGCGTCATCATCGCCGCCTCACGCTCAGGTGGTCGCAGCCAGACTACCGTGATCAAGTAGCGACCAGCAGGACGGGGAGAAAGAGCGGGCCGGGCGACCGGCCCGCTTTCTTGTCAGGCTACCCGACGGATGCCAGCGCCGCGCCGAGGGTGTCGAGCAGGAGGCGGACGTGCGTCGCGTCCACCGTCATCGGTGGGCGAATCTTGAGCACGTTGTCATGTGGACCGTCGGTCCCGAGCAGGACCCCCAGGTCTCGGCACCGGTTGACGACCTCCGCCGCCACGGTGGTGGCTGGCTCGCGGGACTGGCGGTCGGTCACGAGTTCGACGCCGATGAACAACCCGCGCCCGCGCACGTCCCCGATCACGTCATGGCGGGCCATGAGGTCACGGAGGCCGGTCAGCACGGCCGCGCCCTGGCGGGTAGCGTTAGGCAGGAGGGCGTCGTCGCGCAGGACATCGAGCACGGCGAGTCCCGCGGCGCACGAGACCGGGTTGCCGCCGAAGGTGTTGAAGTACTCCAGGCCATTGGCGAACGAGGCGGCGATCGCTGGCGTCGTCACGACGGCACCCATGGGGTGACCGTTGCCGATCGGCTTGCCAAGGGTGACGATGTCCGGCACCACGCCGTGCTCCTCGAAGGCCCACATCGATGAGCCCACCCGACCGAACCCCACCTGCACCTCGTCGGCCACGCAGACGCCTCCCGCGGCCCGGACGGCACCGTACGCCGCCTCGAAGAAGCCCGGCGGGATGAAGACCTGCCCGGCGCAGCTCGGGATCGTCTCGGCGAAGAAGGCGGCCGGTCGAACACCCTGCTCCACGACGGCGCGCACCGCGTCCGCGTAACGAGCCCCGATGTCGCCCACGGGCCACGCGGCTGGGGCACGATACGGGTCGGGCACGGGCACCTCATGGACGTGCGACGCCCTCCCCTCCCCGCCCTGGTGCTTGTACTTGTACGGCGAGATCTCGACCAGTGACGTGGTGGACCCGTGATATGCCCAGTCGAGCACGATCACGTCCCGGCGGCGCGTGTGGGCGCGCGCGAGCCGCAGCGCCAGTTCGTTCGCCTCGCTCCCCGAGCAGGTGAAGAAGCAGACGCTGAGTGGCGCAGGAAGCATGGCCGTGATGCGCTCGGCGTACGTCAGGATGTTCTCGTGCAGGTACCGGGTGTTGGTGTTGAGCTGCGCGGCCTGCCGCGCCACGGCCGCGACGACCCGGGGATGGCAGTGGCCGACGTGAGCGACGTTGTTGTAGCAGTCGAGGTAGTGACGTCCTCGCGCGTCCACGAGCCAGACGTCGGTGCCACGCACGATGTGCAGGGGTCGGCGATACGAGAGGCTCAGGTTCGTCGCGAGGTGGGCGCGACGTCGTTCCAGCAACTCTTCGACCGGTGGCACGTCCGTGGCGAGTGCCTCGGGGGGAAGTCCGGCGATGATGGAGGGGTTGGGATACAGGCTCTCCCAGAGAGGCCGAAGTTCCGGTTCGCCAACGCCGATGATGCCCTCGGGATCGTCTTCACCTCCACACGAAAGCTGCAAGTGGAGATGCGGCACCCATCCACCGTTCTCGTGGCTCGCACCCAGTCGTGCCACCACGTCGCCGGCTCGCACGACGTCGCCGGGGTGCCAGTGCGCGATGGACGCCGGCGCGAGGTGGCCCCACAGCGTGCGAAAGGCCTGACCGCCCCCTGATCGATGCTCGAGGAGGAGCACGCCACCGTAGTCCTGGGGGCGATTGCAATCGGCCGTCGCGAGCACCGTAGCGTCGAGGGGCGTCCGGAGGTTGGCGCCGGCGTCGACGAAGACGTCCAGGCCGAGGTGGAGGTTGCGCCGCGCGCCGGCAATGAGGCGTGAGGCGAAGGCGTCCGCGGAGTAGATGGCGCGCTCTTCGCACCACGCGCCGATGCCGACGTCGAACCCGCCGGCCGCTGCTGCCGCGGTGTAGGCCACATCGGCCGCCGCGGTGTCGAACCGGACGGTGGCCGCGACCACGGGATCGTCCGGGTCGGACCAGTCGAGGCGCTGCATGGTGCAACGCGCGAGTGGCACGTCGAGGATGGGCGCGCACGTGGACGCCGCGCCGGCGAT